>JANMMA010000084.1:0-11683 GCA_031372815.1 Sphingobacteriales bacterium | reverse complement strand
CAAAAACAAAGCGATCAGGCGCCGTGATCTGTCGTCCCCCGTTTCTGAAACCATGGGCATTCTGGCTGTTTGTTGTGTTCTTTATTATGGCGGAAGGCTGGTGCTCGGTCACAATTTTTCTTTGAGCGGTCCCGACTTCCTGACCTATATAGCCATATTTACACAGATCATCAATCCGTTAAAATCATTTAGTTCAGCTTCCTATAATATTCAACGGGGTGCCGCCAGTATTGAACGGATACAGGAACTTATCAATTAAAAAGAAGCGATACAGTAAATTGAAAACCCGGTCCGGGTAACTTCTTTCAATGACTGTATTGAACTTAGGGATGTTTCATTTGCGTACCAGGACAAGAGCATTGTGAGCGGCATTAATATCACGGTTCAGAAAGGTAAAACAATTGCTTTGGTGGGATCCTCGGGTTCGGGTAAATCCACACTGGCTGATATGATTCCACGTTTCCATGATGTGTCTGGAGGAGAACTGTTAATTGATGGCGTAAATATTAAAAACTACGCGATAAAAGACCTCCGAAACCTGATGGGTATTGTTACCCAGGAACCGATTTTTTTTAATGACTCTGTAGCCAATAATATAGCGCTGGGGAAATTGGATGCTTCCAGCGAAGAAATAGCACTTGCGGCTAAAGTAGCCAATGCACATAGTTTTATTATCAACAAAGAAAATGGGTATGATACCAATATCGGTGACCGTGGTTCCAGGTTAAGCGGCGGTGAACGTCAACGGCTAACCATTGCGCGGGCCGTATTAAAAAATCCCCCGATATTGATCCTTGATGAAGCCACCTCATCGCTGGATACAGAAAGTGAAAGGCTGGTTCAGGAAGCCCTAAATCACCTGATGAAAGACCGTACCAGCATTGTTATAGCACACCGCTTATCAACGGTGAGACATGCCGATGAGATTATTGTTCTCCAACATGGAAAAATTGCGGAAAGAGGCAGACATGAAGACCTGATGTCGCTCAAAGGAATTTATCACAGACTCGTAGAACTGCAGGAAGTAAAGTAATCCAGTAATTACGGTTCCGTAATTACTGGATAATGCGATGATGCGGCAATGCGGAAGTGTGGAATTTCACACTGCTCTTAATGTTCGCAAACCATCTCTTAAATGGCTTTGACTATTCTCCGGTTTTACACTTAAAGTTTGCAAAAAATTAAGCGTAGAGAGCTTTAAGGTGTCCCGCTAAATTGCCACTAAAATTCAAATTTCCTCATTTGCACTTCCACATTCCCACTTTTACCAATTATCCAATTATATTCAATGATCGCAGATCACTGAATATTTGGGTTTCTTGACATTCCCATTTTTGCCTCAATACTGAGCGTGGCATGAGGAACAGCGCGGAGACGCGCTTTATCAATCAGTTTACCAGTTACACGGCAGATGCCGTAGGTTTTATTTTCAATGCGGACCAGCGCTTTTTCGAGCTTATCGATAAAGTCGTGCTGGCGGCTGGCCATCTGGCTTAGTTGCTCCCTTTCCATGCTGAGGCTGCCATCTTCCATTGTCATGTACCTGTTGTCTGTTTCATCACCACTCATTTCATCTTTACGGGTAATGAGGCCATGGAGATAAGACAATTCCTTTTTCGCAGCATCCAGCTTACGGGCAATCAAATCACGAAACTCCTGGAGTTCCGAATCACTGTACCTTAATGTAGGTCCATTCATAATTGTTGACGGTTGGTCTAATACGGATTTGGTAAAATCAGGCTCATATTTCCGTGAAGTAGTGGCGTTGATTTTAGGCATCACCACCGGTTTTGGGGGTGCAGGCTTCGGTACAGGCTTAACAGCTACAGGTTTTATTTCTGCTGGCTTCACCTCAACGTGCTTTGCTTCAACCGGTTTTTTTACTTCAGGTAGTTTGGCCGACTGTTTGGTCTCAGTTACTTTAACCGTCGGCTTGGCCTGATGGTTTACAACAGGTACTGATTTTTTTGCAACTGGCTTTTTGGGCTCCGGAGCCTTCTTCACAGGTGCTGCCTTCTTGGCTGGCATCAACGGCTTCTTCACTGCTTTTTTTTCCACTTTTTTGGGCGCTTGTTTTGACATAGGTTTTGATTTGGCAACGGAGGGTTTGGCAGCCTTCTTTACAGGTTTAACCTGGACAGCTTTTTTAGGAGCCGCTTTCTTTACTGGTGCCTTGGTGTCCTTTTTAATTGGTTTAGCAGTTTTGCTTACAGCTTTGTGTATATTCTTCTTGGTTGCCATATGTAGAAATTAGCCTTTTTTCTCAATGAATACCTGCAGTTGAATATCATTCACCTCTATATCCGTACCACCGTTTACCAGGGGCACCAATTCCAGTTTATCTGCCAAAATTTCCGCGCAAATATAATCATTATATTGGCTTATCGCATTGACAAGTTTTTCGTGTTTAGTCAGTTTAACCAAAATCCTATCGGTCAACTCCAATCCACTATCCTTGCGGATCCTTTGAATCCGGTTTACTAATTCCCTTGCATTACCCTCTAGTTCAAGATCATCCGTAAGGGTTATGTCCAGTGCAACAGTCAGGGCATTTCTTGTAGCAACCATCCAACCCGGCACGTCTTCACTTTGGATCTCCACTTCCTCTTTTTTTATAGTAAGTGGTTCACCCTCAATATCTAACACTATTTCACCAGATGCTTCAAGAGCCCTTATCTGCTCCTGCCCAAAGGCTGACAATACTAGAGAAACGGCCTTCATCTTAGGCCCCAGTTTCTTACCTAAAGCAATGAAATTGGGCTTTATCTTTTTTCTAATAAACTGATTATCAGCGTCAAGATATTCAATTTCCTTTACATTAACTTCTGACTTAATAAGGTCCTCAACTTTCTCTAGCTGTTGCCTCATGGAAATTGTTACAACAGGAATCAAAGCCTTCTGTAAAGGTTGCCTGACTTTAATATTTACTTTTTTACGGATCGATAGTATCAATGAAGAAGCATCCTGTGCAAGCTGCATTCTTTCCTCAAGTTTTTCATCCATCATCCTTTCGTCAGCTTCCGGATAAAAGGTGTGATGTACCGAGACAGCAGTATTCCTGCCAGTTACTTTATTAAGGTTCGTGAAAATAAAATCGGCAAAAAACGGTGATATGGGAGCTGTCAATCGGCAAATTGTTTCCAGGCACGCGTACAATGTCTGGTAGGCGCTGATTTTATCGTGCTCATATTCTCCTTTCCAGAAGCGTCGGCGGCACAACCTCACATACCAATTGCTCAATTGTGCATCTACAAAATCCTCAATTGCCCTTCCCGCCATAGTGGGTTCGTAATCATCCATGAAAAGATTCACCTTTTTTATCAGCGTATTCAATGCCGATAATATCCATCGGTCAATTTCAGCCCGCTGATCCAATGGTATAGGAGGCTCCTTGAAAGTGAATCCATCCACATTGGCATAAAGTGCAAAAAATTGATAAGTGTTATATAGTGTGCCGAAGAATTTACGCTGTACTTCACGGATTCCTTCGATGTCGAACTTCAGATTATCCCAGGGCGATGCATTCGTGATGAGGTACCACCGGGTGGCATCTGCTCCATATTGCTCAATGGTTTTGAAAGGATCCACTACGTTACCCAGGCGCTTACTCATCTTGTTGCCATTCTTGTCAAGGACCAAGCCATTTGATACCACCGTTTTATAAGCCACGGAATCAAATAATAAAGCACCGAGTGCGTGAAGAGTATAGAACCAACCCCTGGTCTGGTCCACGCCTTCTGCAATAAAATCAGCAGGAAACGCTTTTCCGTTGTCCACCATTTCCCTGTTTTCAAAGGGATAATGCCACTGTGCATAGGGCATAGCACCGGAGTCAAACCATACATCAACCAAGTCAGGCACCCTGTTCATCGGCTCGCCCGAAGTACTTACCAATATGATCTCATCTACAAAAGGCTTGTGCAGGTCCAGGATACCTTCATGCAGATAATGCTTATTGACTTCTTCACCCAGAACTTCGCTGGCCTTGCGAATTTCAATATTGAGTTCTTCAATCGATCCGATGCATTTCTGTTCAGCACCGTCTGCGGTTCTCCATATTGGCAGGGGTGTTCCCCAATATCTACTCCGGCTAAGGTTCCAATCCACCATATTTTCCAGCCAGTTTCCAAATCTGCCCTCACCGGTGGAACGTGGCTTCCAGTTAATGGTTTTGTTGAGCTCAACCATCCTGTCTTTGATGGCCGTCGTTTTTATAAACCAGGCATCAAGCGGATAGTAAAAAATGGGTTTATCCGTTCTCCAGCAGTGCGGATAACTATGTTCGTATTTCTCGACCTTGAAAGCCCGGTTTTCTTTTTTTAGCTTGACCGCTATATCCACATTCACATCCTGGTATTCAGGATCGTCTTTATAATTTTTGACAAAGCGCCCGGTGAAATCATCCATCCCATCCACAAACTTGCCTTCACGATCCACAAGGGTCAGTATCCCAATGTTGAATTTCATGCCAACACGATAGTCATCTGCGCCAAAAGCAGGAGCCGTATGTACGATACCTGTACCATCTTCGGTGGTGACAAAGTCGCCTGTAATAATGCGGAATGGGTCAGCACCCGGGGTTATGGACCGGATCTGCTCAAGTGAGTTTGCCTCAAAAGGCAGTAGCTGATCGTACCTAAGTCCCTCTAGTGCAGCGCCTTTGAACAAACCCGTAATTTTCCATGGAATCAGCTTATCCCCATCTTTATAGGTAGACAGTGGTATGTCTGCAGCTTCTTCTTTAAAATGCTTATGTAAAAGAGCCTTGGCCAGAATTACACTGCACGGTTCATGGGTATAGCTGTTGAACGTCCTGACGATTACATATTCTATGGATGGCCCAACAGTAAGGCCAAGGTTCGAAGGTAGTGTCCATGGGGTGGTCGTCCAGGCTAAAAAGTATAGCTGGCCCGATGGTTCATTATTAGTACTTGCCGCAGCTATAAGATCCTGAAGGAGGGGATGTTCGCCATTGATGTCCGAATGGCTACCGTCATTTATCAATGGTAGATGAAACATGGCGACACAAGAGGTGTCCTTGACATCTTTATACGTACCTGGCTGATTAAGTTCATGAGAACTGAGGCCCGTTCCCGCAGCGGGTGAATAGGGTTGGATACTAACACTTTCATAAAGCAATCCTTTGTCATACAGCCTTTTCAGGCACCACCAAAGGGTTTCAATGTATTCATTGTTGAAGGTTACATACGGATTGTCTAAATCAACCCAATAGCCCATTTTGCGGGTGAGGTCGTCCCATAGGTCCTTATATCGCAACACTGCCTCACGACATTTTTTATTATAGTCTTCAACACTGATCTTTTTGCCAATGTCTTCTTTAGTGATACCGAGTTCTTTTTCAACGCCAAGTTCCACAGGAAGTCCATGGGTGTCCCATCCACCCTTTCTTTTAACCTGGAAACCTTTCATGGTCTTATACCGGCAGACCAGGTCCTTCAGTGTGCGCCCAATGACGTGGTGAATGCCCGGTAAACCGTTCGCACTGGGCGGTCCTTCATAGAAGACAAACGGGGTTGTCCCGTCCCGTTCGGACACACTTTTTTCAAATGCAGCGGTTTGTTGCCAGTGCGCCAATACTTCCTTTTCAAAGGCGGGCAGATTCAACTGCGAAAATTCCTGGTATCTGGACTCCATAATTGTAAAAGAGGGCAAATCTACAGAATAAGGGTCGAGTTTTAGCGATTAGCGTAATAGCATTACACGGAGCCTTTTTCCGATGAATGGCGGATAATGTGATCATCCTGCTTTTTGCTTGAATAACTTTTTTTGGACGAATCGTAGATAATTCGATCATCCAGCTTATTGTCTGAAGATCTTTTTTTTCGACGAATGGAAGGATAATTGTTGAGCTGCCCAAGTTGCTGGTATGTAATGCCTTCCATTAAAGCCAACTGGCATAAGCCCCTTAATCAAGCCCACAAAGCCTTTACTGGGGCAGATTTTGATACTAAGCAAGCCAAGGTCACGTTAATAAGGAGTAACCGACATGGAATTTGTACACAGTATTAGCCTTTGGCATAGTAATGTGAACAAAAAACATTTTACCGTACAAAAAACGATCCCGATGAAAACAACAAATCACCCGTTAAGGCGGCTATTTGCTGCATTACTCATGCCTCCTTCGGTTAAGCCCCATACCAAAGGGTTTTTCTCACGCAATTCTGCGCTAATTCACAGGGAAGAGTCACTCAACAAAATATTTATGGTGAGGTACAGGATGCATAACCTGTAACGCCAATTTTTTCCAGGGTTTAGGGATTAGGGATGGAGGGGAGCAAATTTGCTTCCCTCTCCCGTTTTGTGTTGTTACGTTTTTTAAAATGTGGTAGTTCCGTTTGGTTGAAATATATACCGGAATGTATAATATCGTTGTTTAGATAATTTGTCAGCGTCTGAATCTCCGGCGGCAGGAGTAACACCACCTTTATAATAATTCAGGATTTCCACTTTGGCATATTTACCGGTTGCCGTCTTTATTACTAATACCCTTCCAGGGATCGGTGTAATAAGATTTGCCGTAGGATTATAAGTATACCAACCCTTGTTGCTGCCTGGTGTAATAGCATAAGAAGTCGGTGGATTGTCTGTTTTAAATACAGAGTCAACCGGAACTATTTTCATATCCTCAAACACACCAACATATACAAACGCTCCACCTGCACCAGGGCCGCTATTTCTACTGTTAACAATGATCGATGTACCCCTGAAACCAAGGTCCCATTTGGTACTATTGGAATCTGATGAAGGAACTAGCGCATTATTTTCGAGGCTGTAAAATGTGTATTTACCACTTCCATAAGGCTGCCCGCTCGGCGCAATACCAATGATGGTATCGGCGATAAGGTTATTCACTGTTTTAGCGGTAAGCACCGGTGCAGGTGTATTGTTATCATTTTTACTACAGGCGGCAAGTACTACTATTGTTACGATCCATGCTAATCTTTTCATACTCATTTTCATTTTCTTGTCTTTTATTATATATTATTAGTGTTTATGTTTTTGAAAAAAGTCATAGGTGACACCTGCATACCATTGGTAGCCCGGAACCCCCGGAAGATTTACAACATCCTGGTAGTCCAATGCATTATCTACCCCGGCGATTAACCTGAAACCATTTTTGAACTGCCTTCCACCGCTTACATTGAGCGTAAAATAACCGCTGGCAAACTCATCGTCCCTGTTGATGATTCCATTTCCATCAATATCTGAAGTACCCCACCTGCTTCTCCACATTGCTCTTGTACTTGCAAACCATGCAGCATCTTTTGATTCAAAGAACAATTTAATGTTAACCATATGACGCGATCGATTGGTAAGTCCCGCATACTCACTACGGGCTAACTTTCTGGATATCCCTGTCTGCTCATCCCTGGTAAATACAAGTCCTGCTTTAATGTCATCCAAAACGTCTTTATCCGCCGTGACCAGGTATTGATAGCCACCCGAAAGGGTAAATAACGGATGGATCTTCCCACTTGCTTCTAGTTCAAGACCCTGGGTAAAAGCCCGGCTTACATTGAGGTAACTATAGATCTGCCCTCCATTGGTTTTATAGGCAATAATATCTGTTATGATAAGGTTGTTAATGTCATTGCGGAAAACATTGAGCTTTGCATTTATTTTTCCAGGCGCATCAAAATGTAGCCCTGCATTCCAACCTGTTGATGTTTCCGGACTCAGTGCGCTTAATTTGGAATACACAGGAGTGATGTTATCAATTTGTCCTGCTGCATTGAGTCTTTCTATTTCAGGGCCGGCCACCAATGATCCAAAAACGGAATAACTTCCTGCGGCAACATTCGTAAAATTCAGGTAGAGCTGTCGGAAATCCGGCGCTTTAAATCCCCGACCCACACTTCCGGTGGCGCTCACTTTTTCGGTTATGCGATACCGTAATGCCAGCTTGGGACTAAATACGGATGCATACGCCTGGTTTGCATCAAACCTGATGCCGGCAATAACCATGAGGTTTTTTAACGGCTTCCATTCATTTTGCAGGAACACATACGCAATGTTATTATAATGCTTATCCGCTACGGAATCATATCGGGTTGAACTTACGTTTTCGCGAATATAACCTGCACCACCGTTGAATATCAGGCGCTCACTGATGGTGTATTCTGTCTGACTTTCAACCTTATAGTATGCCTGGTTGAACTGATCATTGTAGTTGATGTCCTGTGATTTTATATCGAGTTTTTGTCCTGAACTGAAGGCAGACAAATAACCGCGTACGTGTGTTTTCCAATGATTGTTAAACGTGTGCGTGAGTACGGGATTAATATTCAGGTCCCGGTGTTTTTCCTTCCCGCTTGAAACAATTGTTTGTCCCGTATTCTGTACAGCAATACTATTTTCTATTTCTTCCAATGCGTAACGTACCGTTGCACTTAGTTTGGTCCTGGCGCTGAAATTATAACCCGCCTGAAATTGGTTGGTCAGCCGCCAATATGGCTCTACAGTCTTTTGTATGGAGCCGGGTAACAGGGTGTATCCTTTTGAACTGTTGGAATTTACAAACGCATTCGCTGAGAATTTGCCGGCCTTCATTGACCCATTAAGTGTTCCGTCAATGGTATTATATCTTCCATAACGCAGCGAACCAGTAAGCCGGTCAGCAGGGGCCTGATCCGTGATAATATTTACCACACCTGCAAGCGCTTCTGATCCATAAAGAGACGATGAAGGACCTTTTATGATCTCGATTTTTTTAATATTTCCAACCGCGATCCGGGACAAATCCAAAACACCTCCGGTCCTTCCAATCAGAGGTTCACCATTTAGGAGGATCAGGGTATAGTCGGGTGAAAGTCCCTGCATTTGCAGTCCCTTACCAAAGGTTTCGGTAATCTGAAGCCCAGTTTGTTCTGCCAGAATATTATCTAACCTTAATGAGCCGCTTTGCAAGATCCGTTTGCCGGTCACTATCGTGGTAGGGACAGCTACATTGGATAATTTACGCTCACTTCTGGTAGCCGTTACTACCACCTCATCCATATCCTGTTTAACTAATGCGCTGTCTTGCTGGGCCAGTAAGGATTGACTGAATAATAAGCAGGTGAGTAGAAAAATATGATTCGGCGTCATTCAGGCGCAAATATTGTTAAATAGCCGCCGAACTCTATCATGATTCTGTCATTTAAACACTATGAAAAATAATATGACAAGACGATGACAATAAAGGTTTAGAACCTGGCAATAAGTGACAGGAAAAAATTGCGCCCATCGGAAGGAAGTAGTCCCGGTCCCGGGTAGCCGCCGGCACGCCTGGTGAAATACATATTATTGCCGATGTTATTGACACCTGACTTAATAGTAAATATTTTTGTAAACGCATATTGTGCAGAAAGATCAGTTATGGTATATGCAGGAATCAAGCCGTTCTGTCCATTAGCCGTGGGGGTATATGTATTATTGGCATCAGCAAACGATTCGTCTACAAAACTTACCTGCCCCGTAATTGAAAATCCTTTGAATGAATATGTAAGGCCCGACCGTAAAATATTCACTGGTGCATTTTCTACACGCTTGTTTTTAAGGTTGCCTGAAACCAGGTTGTTTCCCACTTTCTGAACCACTGCGAAGTCACCGTAACGGGCATCAGTATGCGCATATGAAACGAACAAGCTAATGTCACCCCAGGCAGCTTCAGGCACCATCAACTTCACCGGGCTGAATTCAATGACAGCCTCAAAACCCTTGCTGGTACTGTTTCCTACATTGGTCGTTAGGTTATAGAAACTACCGTCTGTACGTTGTTGTGAAATAACACCGATGCGGTTATTATACTGCAGGTAGAATAAACTTGCATCAAAATAAAGCCACGATTTTAGTCGTCCCCGATAACCCAGATCAGCGTTATAACCAGTCGCATCTTTCAGGTTGGGATCAATTTCATTCGTTGTAGGAGGTGCGGTAAGATCGGCAAACTGCATTGGCCTGTATGCCTGCGTTATGTTGCCATAAAATTCTGTATTAGCAATATGGTATTCGGCACCGATTCCTGCCAATAAAAACGACCTTGATCGTTGCTGATTTTGAAGTATTATCGGGTTACCGTTGGTATAGCCGTTGATACCCGTTGCTTTTGCTGTTATCAACTCATAACGGATACCAGGGATAACAATAAATTTATCCGATAAACGAAAAATGTTTTCCGCAAAAGCGGCTACGTTGTTTGTATTGTAATCGATGTCCCGATTCCAAACATTCGTAACTGTTGCTACGGTATAATCAGATCCGGTAGTACCAACCCCCTCGCGGTAGCGGTAGGTATTTCCATTATAATACCGAAGCCCGCCAGAGAATGACTGATTTTTACCCGCAAGTTGATAATCGCCGAGATACCTTGCCTCTATGCCGAAATTGCGGTAATTGTCAATGTCAACCGAGCGGTTATTATATGCTCCCGTCGTTTTATTGATCGTGTCTTTAATGGTCAGTGCCCTGATATATCCAACACTATTCCTGTTGCCGGCAACACCGAACACCTTCACGTTTAATTTATGCCTTGCATCAAACTGGTAGTTTGCGATGAGGGCAGTGGTAAGCCAGTTTATATCCATCCAGTTACGGGCACGGTAACTGGCGGTAGGAGAAACAGCAAAACTGGAATCTGTATGACCTCCGGGCTGCTGGCTTCTGATGTGGCTGTTCATGATTTCCGCCGTCAGCGAAAATTTTGGCGTGAAACGCCAGGTAAAACTGCCATACCCGGAGTTCGTGAAATACTTGCTGTTATCTCTCCACCCATCCGCGCTGCGATGGTCGAAGTACGCATAGTAATGGAATTTTTTTGTTTCACCGCCAACGGCATTATATGAATTGAACAATCCAAAACTGCCGGCCGTTTGTTGCGTTTCTACGGCGAACGGTTTATTGATTTCTGATCCATTACGCAGGATATAATTTACCATACCTCCAAATTGCGGACCATACTGCAGGGAACCATGTCCACGGATCACTTCAATACGCTGAACGGCCTGTAACTGTGGATTATAATAGGCTTCGGGATATCCGTAAGGATCGGCAGAAATATCGTAACCATTCTGCCTCACATTGAATTCCCAGCTCCTGTTTGGACTCAATCCCCTGGCAGCAATGCCAATCTGGATACCACTTCCATCACTTTCCCAGACTTGTATGCCCGGCAGTTTTGCCATCACCTGTCGCATGGTGTTGGTGGTAACATTACCCTTCACGTTATCCATGATGATAAGGGCATTTTTTTTTCCGGCATAAATGCTGGTACCTACAATTTCAGGTAACTGCTGAATATCTGATTTGCTTCCTAGTCCAACTACCGTGATCTCGGGAAGATATTTATGTGTGCTGTCTTGTTTTTGCGCGAAGGCTGTTTGAATAAAGGCGAGCAAGCAGTAGACAATGATCCAATTCCTCATAAAGCATAATTGTTATGCTTGCAAAATTGCAATCACCGTGTTGAATGTAGTTACGAGATGCGAAAATGCGTTGTCGAAATGAGGAAAGAAACATGAACTGCTCAGCGGATTGAACATATTATTGAACGATTTGCATGGAATTTAATAACCCGAAATCCGTAATTCGCAATTCGTAATCCGTAATCCGCAATCTTATCTTATCAATAACTCACACGGCTTGATGCCGGTGTGTTTTTTAAAGGCTGTGGAAAAATGGGAGA
>JANMMA010000465.1:0-3881 GCA_031372815.1 Sphingobacteriales bacterium | reverse complement strand
GTCAAACCCATTTTGTATACAGGTGCAGATTTTTATAAACAATTCCTGGGGTCAGATTTCGATGAATACCCATTATGGGTCGCGCATTATATTCAAAAAAACAGGCCCAGAATAGAGCGGCAATGGGCATTCTGGCAACATACTGAAAAAGGCCGTGTGAACGGCGTTGTTTCAGCTGTTGACTTTAATGTGTTTAACGGCGATAGCCTGGCATTTGCAGAATTGCTGGTGAAATAACCGGCCGCAAGAGTTTCCCTTATTTCCATTCCGGCAACCTCCCTGGCGTATACGGCGCTCCGGATTTCTCCATTAACGCTTCAATCTTTTTCACTTCTTCGCCAATAGATTTTATTTCGGCATAGATCGGTGCAAATTGTTTTTCCGCAGTACTATATGATTCCGTATAGCCGGTTGGAACATCCGCAGTTGCATTCCATAATTGGTACATGATGCTTCCCAATCTGCCATTAACTGAAGGTGTAGTTTCGAATTCCCTTCTCGCCCTGCTAGCATCACCATTCAATGGAACGTTTACTTCATAAAGCCTTTTATCCAGCGCAGCCAGTTGTTCTGCTACGGTCAATGACGCGCCAGGAGTCTGCAGTACGGCGGCCTTCAGGTATTGAATGCGATTGATTAATTCACCCCTGTATTCATTCGTTCCGTCAACAACTCGTTTGAAAGATGCAAGCTTGGCCGTAAATGCTGTGAGCGCTTTTTGATCCGACACAGGCAATGAAGCAGCATTCAATGCTACTGCCTTAAAAGCAACAGGCGAGGTGAGCACTGTGTATTTACCGTCCTCAAATTTACTCAGGCTTACCGCATAATTTCCAGGAGCAGCCATCTGCCCCATGGCCGGACTACTGAAAGCAAATGACTCATCGAATGTTGTGAAGTTTATTGGTGCTGTTGAAGCATAACGGAAATCCCATACCATCCGCTGAAAACCTTTTTTTGCCGGGGCTTTTAATCGTCTCACTACATTTCCACCTTCATCCGTAACGGTCAATAATATATGTGGTTCCGGCTGTTGGTCTTCCAGCCTTAATGAATCGAGTGATGGATAAAACGGAGCCTGTCCTTTTTTGATCAGGTCTTTTTCCCTTTCCCTTCTTTTTTCTTTTATGGTTTTTATATCGTCCTTAATGTAGTAAGTAAACGTTGCACCTATAGGAGGATTATCGGCATTGTAAAGGCTTTCTCCCAGGAAACCCTTGCCCCTGACACCAAGACGCATATCAGGAATAAACATCAACGCATCTTTTATCGGATAGATGATCGCATCTTTCTCCAGGTCAGAGGGTTTCATATTACGCAGCGGGCTGTAATCGTCCAGCACAAAGAATCCCCTTCCGAATGAAGCCAGTACCAAATCATTTTCCCTTTTCTGGATCTCCAGGTCACGTATCGCAATAGTAGGCATTCCTCCCTTTAACTGCGACCAGTGGCCACCGCCATCTATCGTTACAAATACTCCATACTCCGTTCCCACAAACAATAAATCGGGATTCACGTGATCCTCTGCTACGGTATAGACGGTTCCTTTGGCTGGAAGGTTATTCTGCAATGCAATCCATGTTTTACCCGCATCCCTGCTGCGGTATATAAACGGTCTGAAATCACCATATCGATGGTGGTTAAATACAGCATATACAGTATTCTTATCGTGCTGCGAACCAAGCAACTGGTTCACATAAGTGTTTTCGGGTACGCCTAAGGGTAATCCAATTTTGGTCCAGCTTACACCACCATTTGTGGTCACATGTATGGCCCCATCATCCGTTCCCACATATAGCAGGTTTTCGTCTTTTCCAGATTCAGAAAGCGTGGTGATGTTTCCATAGATATCGGTAGACTGGTTCTTAGCCACCGCATCCACACTCCATACGTTACCCATTACCGTTAGTTTGTTGCGATCGATCTGCCTCGAGAGGTCAGGACTGATAACCTTCCAGGTATTACCGCGGTCATCTGTTCTGAAAACCCTGTTCGCAGCGAAATAAATGCGCTTATTATCATACCTCGAAATCACCAATGGTGCATCCCAGTTCCAGCGATACGCTGCATCGCCCTCTCTTTCCTGCGGTTGGATGTTCAATTTTTCGCCAGTCTTGCGATCATACCTTACCAGTGAACCGTATTGGGCCTGGGCATAGATGATGTTGGGGTCCAACTGGTCTACCTGTGATTCAAATCCGTCCCCAAGCGAAGTAAAATACCAATCTGAATTAAATATACCATTGGCACTATTTGTTCTTGAGGGTCCGCCAAGGCTGAAGTTATCCTGGGTTCCTCCATGGATATGGTAGAATGGAAACGCATTGTCCGTGGCAACTTTATAAAATTGTGTTACGGGGAGGTTTGGTTTGTACGACCAGTTGTCGGCGCCATCATAACTCTCATATAAACCTCCGTCACAACCTACCAACAGGTGTTCCGTATTATTGGGATCAATCCAGATCACATGGTTATCGATATGTTTATTTTTCTCGCCGAGTATGGTGAATGTTTTTCCTGCGTCGATACTTACGCCCATATACGTGTCAATAGCATATAGTTTGTCCACATTTTTTGGATCACAAAACAACCGCTGATAATAATTTCCTGAGGTTGAGAACGAACCCCTTTTCTGCCAGCTTTCTCCACGGTCTTTGCTGATGAAACTACCACCACCTTCGCGTGCTTCCACCATTGCATAGAGCACATCCGGGTTAACGGGTGAAACGGCAAGGGCAATCCTACCCAGGTCTCCCGAAGGAAGGCCGTTCATGATCTTATTCCAGCTATGGCCACTGTCGGTACTTTTATAGAGCGCAGTTTCCGGTCCGCCCCCAACATAAGTAAATACCGTCCTCTGCCGTTGATGGGCTGATGCATATAACGTCTTTGAATTCCTGGGGTCCATATGAATCTCAGAGAAGCCAGTATGTATACTTATGTTCAGGATCTTGCGCCAGCTTTTGCCGCCATCCATTGTTTTATAAATACCGCGGTCGCCCCCTGAACTCCACAATGGTCCGTATGCCGCAACGTATACGATGTTGGGATCAGCAGGATCAACGATGATCTTACCAATATGCTCGGACTGTGTTAGGCCCATGTTTTTCCAGCTTTTTCCACCGTCGTCCGACTTGTATATACCGTCACCATAAGAAACACTACGCTGATTGTTGTTTTCGCCTGTCCCCACCCATACCGTATTTGAATTCGAAGGATCGATGGTAACACAGCCAATGGAATATGAGCCCTGCTGGTCGAACACAGGATTGTACGTAATTCCGGCGTTCGTGGTCTTCCAAACCCCACCCGCTGCAGCGGCTACATAGTATTCAGCCGTGTTTGAGGGATTAACGGCAATATCAGCAATACGCCCGGAAGTGAGGGCAGGCCCCACATTGCGGAAACGGAAAGCATTTAAAGTAGTGCTATTCACTGCATAATTATCCTTTCCAGGTTCAGCCGTTTTCTTTTGAGCAAATATGGAAGAGGCAGTAAGAACACAGCTCACTGCAATGCCAATGCGTAGTAAACATTTCATAAACAATAGTATTGAAAAAGAAAGGGATTCAAAATATGTATTTTTTGAATCCCTTAGAAGGTTGCTATCAAAATAATCGCTCCGGTGGTGGTTTCAACCCCAAAGTCCTGATGTATATAGTGGTTTGCCCGCGGTGGTGGGTCTGGTGCTCAAAAACTTTATTGTACCAGACCAGTTTTGGAAAGCCCATGGTGCCCATCTTAGCTACCTGCATCAGTTCGGAAGAATTAGTATTTTTTAAGGCATTGATTACAAAGTCATAACTGGCATTCACCGCCATGACTACAGAATCTTTCACCGGGTTGGCCATTTTCTCAAGGCCTCGGCGAGGTACAGGACG
>JANMMA010000455.1:0-9555 GCA_031372815.1 Sphingobacteriales bacterium | reverse complement strand
AGCGAAAATGGAATACTTTTCTTCATCATTGTCTGCCAGCTCAGCGATGAATTGTTTCCGGAGAGATGCTGCCTTATATTCTCAAGCGAGTGCAGAGAATGCCACCAACCAAAGTAAAAAGTAAATGAAAGTATCAGGGGCAGGATATTTATAATTATCAGTATGAATCCTAATTGCAAAATCAACGCAACAAGCTGTTCCGGGTTATTTTTCGATCTTGAGAAGTAAGCGAGTCCGGTAATAAGTGCAAGGGCAACAGATATTAGCAGCACAAGCTGCTTGTACTCTTCAAGTGGTTGCAACCAAACATTGATACTATTGCCGGGTAATTGAGACAGGATTGGAATAACCTCCTCAAGGTGCGATAGTAAAAGACAAGTCAGGATAAGCAGCCCGTAAGAGATATTAAACAACGGCGAGATCAATCTGACCGGCTTTAGCTTCGCAAGATCTGTCTCCCCAAAATGGTATGCAGAGAATAGTAGGAAAACGCCAAGTGAAACAAGTGGCATAAAATACCACAGTAACCCAAAGACGGCCATCTTCAAAACATATGTCACTAAAAACCTGATGAACGAAAACTTCCTGTTCCTGAGTGTAAAACTCTTTTCTTCCACCAGATGATCAAGAGCGCCGTGAGGGATACCTGCAAATAATATGCTGAGTGCAAACAGTATCATCTGTGCATTACCGCCAATGGGAATAACGTAGTGATGTAAAACAGCTACAGCGACCCATATTGTGAGTATTGGCGTTCCAATTGTTCTACTATATCGCTCAGTATGATTGTGACTCAATTCCATAAAGCGAAATTTAGAAAAAGCCGCAGTGCCGGACTGCTGCGAGAATGGTACCGCAACAATCCGACCTGCCGCTGGGATGTTATGCTTTGTCTTCGGTCCTGCTTAATGCATAGATCACTAAGCCAAAACCGATTTTATTTACTGCATCACCAATATTGTAGATGATGTCCATATAAGCCGAAGCGGCTTTGGGATCGGCAACGAGCTGTGCACCAAACAAGCCACCTTTTGTTCCTAAGATGTAGCCCAATGGATAGATCGCCCATCCAACAAGTACAAACCATGCAAGTGTCTTGTTTGCCTTTGCGACTGCAGGACCAGCGCTTACGGCAAGCTTAGCCACTTCACCAAACCATACCAGATAGACAATATAAAAGTATGCTGCACCACTGATGGCGCCCCATACCCAACTCTGTGATTCACCACCATAAATGGCTTCACCGATGTAGCCGGTTACGAGCATTACAAGTGATGCAAAAATCAGTTTCCAGAGCAGACCCTGTGTTGCGCCTGACTTGCGTGTGATGAGATAAAACTCAACGCACATAAGGGGAACCGTGAGTGTCCAGTCTACATAGCGGAAGAAGGTAGGCGACTCTCCTGTTTCCAGGTTATAGCCTCGCATGTAATAATAATGCACAGCAGCTATAAATGTAATCAGTCCGGATACCAGAACAGAAGTTCTCCACTTCTTGTCTGTATTGTTCAATTCAAAGAAAAAGAAGACAGATGCTGCCATCATAGCCATAGTGCCGATGAAGAATGTGAAAGCAACGTAATTGTCATTACCAATGACCTTCACGTCGAGCAGTTGTTGGAACATATTCAAGATTTTATGTGATGGAATGAATGCATACTTTTTTATATGCAAGCATTGTAATAACATGGGCAGTTAAAATTTTGTTTAATATTCCAGGGGGTGAAGGCCTAATTATTTTTCTCGTTTGAAATTTGAGGTGTTGATTTGTTATTTATTAAACAAGACGTCACCTGCGTTTGTGCATCTTTGTATTTATTAAACAAGACGTCATCTGCGTTTGTGCATCTTTGTTAGAGCAAGCTAAATTTGTTTATATTTTTCAGTTTTGAAAAGAACTAAGTATGAACAATAGCGTAAAACCACGCTTTTGTAAAAATTCTTCATTTGTCCCTTGCGCTGTTAGATTCGGTTACAACCGACTTCAAAAACGGTCGCCGGAATGTTTAAGGAGTAGACAGGATCACTGGCTGCAGGGGTAATTGATATAAATGATTACCATACCGGGCGGGATAAACACATTCTGAAATAGTTGGTTAAGGGTTTTTATATGTTTTCATTTCAGGTTTGTCTTTAGAAACTCAATAACTTTTTTTCGAACCTCATCACTGTCAAACATGACTCCATAATGAGGGGCATCTTTTACAATGATTAGTTCATTCCTAACACCTACGACATTCAGCCACGCACTTAGTAACTTAGAGTGTTTTGTTGACACCACTTCATCTTTTTCTCCATGGATAATCAAAAACGGCGGATCATTTTTGTCGACATAGGTTACCGGACTTGCCGCTCTTGAAAGATCAGGGCGCGCGAGGGGCGCGGCACCCAGAAGCAGGGCCTCAGGTGATTTGGGATCGTCACTTCCCGGAAATAATATAAGTTCGGTTGGGCCATAGAAATCGACAACTCCATTGAAATTGAACCGTTTGCTTGTCCCTGGCACAAAAAAGGATTTGATATCGTTATTTTTTGCTAAACCCATTAATGAAGCCAGATGACCGCCGGCAGAAAACCCCATTACGGCAAACCGATTTTTGTCTAACCCGTACTTATCTGCATTGTCGTACAAAAATGAAACGGCCCGATAACAATCCTGTATCTGAGCAGGGAAAACTGCCTGAGTGCTGAACCGATAGTCTATTGAGGCCAACGCAAATCCATTAGAGACTATATCAGCCACAGTTTTTTTCATGTAGCCCATGTCAGCATATTTATCATTGCCCAACCAGCCACCTCCATGAACACAAATTACCAATGGTAAATTCCCTTTGGCATTTGCCGGCAAATAAATATCCAATGTATGTTTTTGCAGGCTGTCATTATTATAATTGAGGTTACCATGCAAAATGGTGCCTTGCGGGAAAGCATTTATGACAGGATTGCTTTGTGAAAAGCAGTCAATATACGTTGTCAGAAGTAAAACAATTGCCAGTGGTAATATTTTCATGTTTTGATCGTTGTTTGTTTATTGTCGTCAAAAATAATTGTTAAAGGCTTTTTATAATGTTATATATATCCTTAGCTTGCACATGACTGTTATGAAAAAAGTTTTACTTCTTGTACTTGTTTTGTCGGCCATTTTTTCATCCGGATATTCACTTATCCGCGACAATTCAACATTTGTTAACAGCTCATTATCAGTTTACGGAAATCATGGTTCATCAAATGATCTTTTTGATGTTCACCTCATTGATATAGACGATGAGGACACAAATTGTCCTTTAAGAAAGAATTCATTTTTTGTCCAGCCTCTTTGGAATACCCCCATAATCGTTTTGGAACCTGCCTCCAGGGCCTCTTCCGGTGAATATTCCAGTGTTTCCAATGTGTCCGGTCCACCCCTCTTCATTTTCTTCCGCGTTCTACGAATCTGATCGGTGCAAGGTCAGTAAAATCTGTCAATCATTAGCTTGTTCTTTTCTGGTCATCGGCAAAATGTCCAGGTTTTACAATGCCTATAGTGCATAAGCACTCCAGTTAAGAACATCACGTCGCGGTTCATGTATTCAGCCATATCTGAAAGTATCCGGCAGTATATGATGGCCATCAAACAAAAAGTTCAGCCACGTTTTTCACCTACATAGTTACCTCCAATGAATAGAGTATTACTCCTGATAAGCATATGTGTTGCTACGGGGATATTGAATTCCTGCAGTTCCAAAGAACAGGAAAGACATGATGTCGAGAAATTTAGCGTGACCACGCCGTTATTAACAGACACATCGTTTACCAAAGAATATGTCGCCGAGATCCAGTCTGTCCAAAACGTTGAAATACGGGCTAAGGTTAAGGGTTTTGTTGAGAAGATAAATGTAGATGAAGGCCAGTCGGTCAAAGCCGGCCAGCTTCTTTTTACCATAAGGCCGGTGGAGTACCAGGCAGAGTTATCAAAGGCCAGGGCTGAGGTAAAAAAAGCTGAGCTGGAAAAGCAAAATGCAAAAATACTGGCAGATAAAAATATTGTTTCGCAGACCGAATATGCACTGGCATCAGCTAAGCTCGACCAGGCAAAAGCAGAGGAAGCTGTTGCTAACCTTTATGTTTCCTATACCCAGATCAGGGCCCCGTTTGCCGGTATAATTGATAGAATTCCGTTTAAAGTAGGTAGCCTGATTGATGAAGGCACCTTGCTAACGTCGCTGTCTAACAACCGCGAGGTGTATGCTTATTTCAATGTGTCTGAATCCGAATACCTCGACTTCAAGGATAGGCAAAACAGCAGTGGGAATGAAGTAACCCTATTATTAGCCAATGGTCTGCCTCACAAATACAAGGGAAGTATACAAACCATTGAAGGGCAGTTCGACAAAAACACCGGCAGTATACCCTTTCGGGCAAAGTTTCCCAACCCTGACCTACTACTTAAACATGGAGAAACCGGAAGGGTGCAGAGGACTGTAGCACTGAGCAACGCATTGATCATTCCGCAGGCGGCAACCTTTGAAATTCAGGATAAAGTATACGTATACGTGGTCGATAAAAACAATGTCGTGAGTGCGCGTAATATTTCAGTCAAACAACGATTGCCCAACATCTATGTGATTGACGATGGATTATCTGCAAATGATAAGATTCTGTTGGAAGGAATTCAAAGTGTGAAAGATGACCAGAAGATCCAGGCAGTTTATATACCCGTGAGGCAGGTGCTTCTACAGATGCCCACCAAGCCTTAGCGGTTCAATTTAACAAAGTAGAAAAGATGTTTACCAAATTTATACAGAGACCTGTTCTCTCTATTGTTATTTCCCTGATCATCACCATCCTCGGCGCACTGGCGATTATCAAGATGCCCGTTACGCAATTTCCATCCATCTCTCCACCCAAAGTAAATATATCGGCTGAATATCCCGGGGCCAACGGTGAGCTGATGATCAAGGCTGTTGTAATTCCACTTGAGCGTGCTGTAAACGGTGTTCCGGGTATGAAGTATATCGCGTCTGATGCCGGTAATGACGGAACTGCATCGATACAGGTAGTATTTGAATTGGGAACTGATCCAAATATTGCATCTGTAAACGTACAGAATCGTGTGGCTGCGGTGATCAACAAACTTCCGCCCATTGTGGTGAGGGAAGGCGTTAAGATAACACGGGAAGAATCGAACATGTTGATGTATATCAATCTGTATAGTGATGATCCCAAACTGGACGAGAATTTTCTTTACAATTATGCTGATATCAATATCCTGGCTGATTTAAAACGCATCGACGGAGTGGGATTTGCCGATATTCTCGGCAACAGGGAATATGCCATGCGGATTTGGTTGAAGCCTGACAGGATGCTGGCCTATAAAGTTTCAGTGGATGAGGTATTAAATGCCATTGGAGAACAGAGCCTTGAAGCATCACCTGGTAAGACGGGCGAAAGTTCTGGTAAAAGAACACAGACGTTTGAATACGTGTTGAAGTATCCCGGACGGTTTACAACCAAAGAAGGATATGAAAATATTGTGTTACGATCCAGTGCAGACGGCCAGATGCTCCGTGTTAAGGATGTCGCCGATGTAGAGTTCGGCAGTTCCTATTATGACCTCTATTCAAAGTTGAATGGAAAGCCTTCTGCCGCTATCGTGATCAAGCAATCATATGGAAGTAATGCCAGTGCGGTAATTGCGGATATCAAGTCAAAAATGGCCGAGATCAAAGAATCTTCTTTTCCCAAGGGTATGAATTATGAGATCAGCTATGACGTTTCAAAATTTCTTGACGCGTCTATTGATAAAGTACTTCATACACTTGTGGAGGCCTTTTTACTGGTGAGCCTTGTTGTATTTCTTTTCCTGGGCGACTGGCGATCCACACTCATCCCTGCCATAGCCGTTCCTGTATCGCTCATTGGTACTTTCTTTTTTATGCAATTCTTCGGGATAAATCTTAACCTTATTACGCTTTTTGCGCTTGTCCTCGCTATTGGTATAGTAGTGGATAATGCAATCGTGGTGGTGGAAGCTGTACATGCAAAAATGGAAGAAGGCCTTGATGCGCGGTCAGCAACTACTGCAGCAATGCAAGATATCAGTGGTGCCATTATCGCCATCACACTTGTAATGGCCGCGGTATTTATTCCTGTTGCATTCATGACTGGTCCGGTCGGTATTTTCTATCGCCAGTTTTCTGTAACCATGGCAACGTCAATTGTTTTGTCGGGCGTGATTGCACTAACGTTAACGCCTGCCCTATGTGCGATGATGTTGAAAAATGAACACGGCATTAAAAAGAAAAGGACCTGGCTGTCCTCTTTTCTCAAGGGATTCAATAGCTGGTTTAACAATGTACTCGGACGATACAAGTGGATATTAAGTTTGATCGTAAACCGGAGGGTGGTGACAGTCCTAGCACTTGTAGTGTTTTGCCTGGGAACCTGGCAGCTTAGTGCACATGTTCCATCAGGTTTTATCCCCAATGAAGATCAGGGAATATTTTATGCCATCATACTTACGCCACCCGGATCAACACTTGAGCGTACAGATATGGTTAGCAGGCAGGTTCAAAAGATCGCTTCAGGAATGGAGGATGTGAAATCAGTTTCCTCTCTTGCAGGTTATGAGATATTGTCGGAAGGAACCGGGGCCAATTCCGGGACCTGCCTGATAAATCTTAAGAGTTGGGATGAAAGAAAACATTCTACACAAGAGGTAATGGATGAACTCGAAGAGAAAACAAAAGACATCAAGGGGGCGACCATTGAATTTTTTCCGCCGCCCGCAGTGCCGGGTTATGGAGCAGCAGGTGGATTTGAACTTCGACTGTTGGATAAATCCGGAAGCGGCGACTACAAAAAAATGGAAACGGTGAGTAAAGACTTTGTGCAGGAATTGAATAAACGCAAGGAACTTACTTCGGTGTTTACATTTTATAGTGCAAGCTTCCCTCAGTATATGCTGAACATCGACAATGACAAGGCGCAGCAAAAAGGGGTGAGTATCGAAAATGCCATGAACACGCTTTCAACGCTCATTGGCAGTAATTACGAAACAAGTTTTATAAAATATGACCGGCAATACAAAGTAATGGTGCAGGCTTTACCGCAGTATCGTGAATTGCCGCAAAATATCCTGGGCCTGTACGTGAAAAACAACCGTGATGAAATGGTACCCTATTCAAGCTTCATGCAGATTGAAAAAGTGTATGGTCTGTCTGAGATCACGCGACACAACATGTATAATGCCTCGGAAGTCAGTGGCGGCGCTGCACCCGGATATAGCAGTGGAACGGCTTTGTCGGCCATTTCGGAAGTTGCTAAGGCAAAACTACCAAAGGGGTTTGGGATCGACTGGGCGGGTATCTCTAAAGATGAAGTGAGGACGGGTAACCAGGCGATTTATATATTTTTAATCTGCCTGGTGTTTGTTTACCTGATCCTTGCTGCTCAGTATGAAAGTTTCATTCTGCCCTTTCCCATACTGCTTTCTCTTCCTACAGGTATTTTCGGTGCCTTTTTTCTCCTTAAAGTGCTTGGGCTGGAAAACAATATTTATGCTCAGATCGCCATGGTGATGCTGATCGGGCTATTGGGAAAGAATGCTGTACTGATCGTTGAATTTGCAGTGCAAAAACATAGGGGTGGAATGAAGGTATTTGATGCTGCTATTGCCGGAGCAGCCGTAAGGCTTCGTCCCATTATAATGACATCATTTGCATTCATAGCCGGACTTATCCCATTGGTTTTTGGATCGGGCCCCGGAGCCATTGGAAACAGAACGATAGGCGCTGCTGCTGCCGGAGGTATGTTATTTGGAACGCTTTTCGGTGTGCTTATCATTCCAGGACTCTACTTCATTTTTGCGGGGATCTCGGAAAAACATCCGCTTATTGAAGATGAACATGAAAGACCATTAACGGAAGAAAATTAATATGATGAAATTGAACAGTAAACATATATGTATTTTGCTGCTGTTGGCGGGCAGTGTATTTACTGGCTGTAAGGTACCAGAACTAGTCCAGGACCAGAAGCTAGCGTCAATGCCTGAACGCTATTCCCCTGAAGCTGATACAGTGAGTTCCGCAGAGATCAAATGGAGGAATTTTTTTTCTGATCCACAACTGGTATCATTTATCGATACGGCCTTGAAAAATAATCCTGACCTGTTGAAGACCTGGCAGGAAATTGAGATTGCACAAAATAATGTAGGGATTCGTAAATCGCTGCTGTTCCCCACAGTTACAGCCAATGCTGCGGCAGGTGTTGAAAAGGTTGGCCGATATACATCTCAGGGTGCAGGTGACGCTTCCACGGAGATGACACCAGGCAAGGGAGTTCCGGAAATACTCCCTGATTATTTTATTGGCCTTCAGGCCAGTTGGGAAGCAGATATATGGGGCAAATTACACAATGCAAGAAGGGCTGCTTTAACGAGGTACCTGGGTACTGTGCAGGGGCGAAATTATGTGGTGACTAACCTGGTAGCGGAGGTAGCGAATACGTATTATGAATTATTGTCGCTCGACAACCAGTTAGAAATCATCAGGCAGACCATAACCTTACAGAAAGATGCACTTGATGTTATAAAAGTGATGAAGCAGGCTGCGGTAGTAACGGAACTCGGCGTTAAACAGTTTGAGGCACAGGTCTATAATTCGCAGGGCCTGGAGTATGAAGTACTGCAACAGATCACAGAAAATGAGAACAGGCTAAATTTTTTATTGGGACGTTATCCCCAGCCTATTCCACGAAATAGCAGTGGCTTCAAAGACCTCATTCCAACACAGGTCAGGCTTGGAATTCCATCGCAATTATTAAGAAACAGGCCGGATGTAAAGCAGGCAGAGCTTGAATTGTATGCAACAAAACTGGATGTTCAGATCGCCCGGGCCGAATTTTATCCGTCATTAAGTATTTCCGGATTATTGGGCTTCCAGGCCTTCAAGGGATCATTTTTATTTACCACGCCACAGTCGTTAGCCTTTTCAGCAATAGGCGACCTTGCTGCTCCTTTGATCAACCGGGCCGCGATCAAGGCCGAGTTCAACAAAGCAAAGGCTTATCAACTGGAAGCTGTTTACGACTATCAAAAGACCATCCTTACTGGTTATAATGAAGTGTCGAATGAAATGTCGAACATCCGAAACCTGGAAAAATTGTATGAAGTAAAATCCAAACAGGCCAGTACACTCACTAATTCAATAGACATCGCAAACGATCTGCTCAAAGCGGCGAGAGCAAACTATCTTGAAGTATTGATGACCCAAAGGGATGCACTGGAAACAAGGCTTCAACTGATGGAGGTAAAAAAACGCCAGCTGAATGCAGTGACCAACATTTATAAAGCATTGGGAGGAGGATGGAATTGAGCAGGATCATTTTGATTGATATCAAACAATGACCGGGCGAAAATCGCTCGTTTTATTATTCTGTGCCAGGTTCATCGCAAAAAAATCCAGACGTTTTATGTGTGAAATATTCTGTTTACAATTTCAGTTTTTCATAAAACGTTTCTTTGCTAAGTTCCAGAACCTCTCCCGGCACCATATTGCCAAGTTCAAGGGCTTCTAT
>JANMMA010000421.1:0-1992 GCA_031372815.1 Sphingobacteriales bacterium | reverse complement strand
CAATGCGGCCATTGCCATGATGAAAAGCCAGAGCAGGTCGATCCACATATAGAATTATTTGGAAAGAAGTTCTTTTACGATGGCTGAAATAGCTTTCCCATCAGCTTTGCCTGCGAGTTGTTTTGAGGCTATCCCCATTACCCTGCCGAGGTCCGATGGTGCACTTGCGCCAAGTTCAAGTACAATTTTACCGATGGCTTCACCCAATTCTTCCGCAGTGAGTTGTTTAGGAAGAAATTTCTCGATCACTTCAATTTCTTCTTCCTCTTTTTTTGCCAGGTCTTCACGGTTCTGTTGCCTGAATATTTCCAGCGAATCTTTTCGCTGCTTGACCAGCTTCTGCAAAATTTTTGTTTCTTCTTCAGGCTTTATTTCACCGCCCGAACCTTCCGACGTTTTTGCAATCAGTATGGCGGCCTTGATAGCACGTAAAGAACGAAGTGTTTTCTCTTCCCGGGCCAGCATAGCCGCTTTTATTTGTTCGTTTATGTTAAGTTCGAGTGACATACTTTATAGTTGAGGATTTCAGGTTGTTATGGAGGTTTAAGATGTAGGATTTTCGGAAGCCTTAATTTGCAACTGCTGAAATTTTTGCATAAAAGCTTTGGCAAATTTTTTCATATCCCCTGCCAGTTCCTGCTGCCGCGTTGCACGTTCAAAATTATCGGCCATAGTCATCATATTCTGGTATACAAAATCGGCCATCTCGTCCATCATCATGTCTTTGGTCCAGAGATCAATTCTCAGTGCGGCTTTTTCCTTGCCGTCCCAGAACGACAACATCATAGCCTTAGCATGCTGGGCTTGGTCTGCAGAGCTTTGCGTAGCACTCCAGCTGATCTGTTCGGGGATCTTATCTATATCAAGGGTAACGTCAACGGTTATGGTAGATTGGGTCATGTATTTGCGTTAAACGGCAAAGGTAAGGTTTGTGCCTTAGGAAACAGTGTTTGCAATGACCTGATGAAGTGCTGCGGCACTGTTTTTCCAGGAAAAAAATGCAGCCCTTTCCAACCCGTTCCCGATCAATTTTTCGCGATAGGTTTCATCCTTATAAATAAGGCCCATTGCCCTTCCCCAGCCTTCATCGTTTGCAGGATCATTGTAATAGGCCGCTCCCTGTGCAATTTCAGGAATGGCGCTGTTGTTAGAAGCAATAACGGGAACGCCCGACTGCATGGCTTCAAGGACCGGCAGACCAAATCCTTCCCACCATGAAGGATACACCAACGCATAAGCGGAGCCCATTACCTGCCTGAATTCTTCATCAGGGATATGGCCCGTAAGAATAACGTCTTCCCGGTATTTATAAGTTTTTAAAAGTTCGGTGAACGCTTCATTTTTCCAGGCCATTCTTCCGGCCAGGACCAGTTTCATATTGCTTTGCTGACGTTTTTTAAACCAGGAAAAACCTTTTAGCAGGCTTACGAGATTTTTTCTGGGGTGGATTGACCCGCTGTACAGAAAGTATTCTACACCCCCCGTAAAGCGTTGTCTGCACAATTCTTTCTCGTGATATGATAGAGGGGAAAACTGCTCATCGGCAGCATTGTAGATCACGGATATTTTGTTTTTGGCGAATGGGTAATGCTGAACAATATCGTCGCGGCTAAACTCAGAAACCGTTATTATATGTTTTGCTTTTTTGATAAACTGTGGTGTATAGTATTTATAGTATTCAAGATAGAGCCTGCTGATGCCCTGTGGAAAATGCAGAAAGGCGAGGTCATGTATGGTTAGCACCTGCGGTATGGAAGTGTTTAATGAACAAAATCCATCCGGTGAAAAAAGACATTCAGCATTAGCTTTTTTGGCCATTCGGGGCAACACCACATCATACCAGTATTTCCATAACAGTGGATGCCTTGCCTGTGGTCCGGAGCCCTTAAAAGAAACATTGGATGCATCCAAAAAAGGGGTCGTAAGAGTAGTATCTGCGAGAAATATATACTTGTCGAGCGGGAAATCACTCACCATAGGCGCAGCAATACC
>JANMMA010000405.1:0-4677 GCA_031372815.1 Sphingobacteriales bacterium | reverse complement strand
GCCAATTACAAGAATGGCGACCATTCAAAAAATTCTGAACCATGGGGACTTCTACTGATGGGTGAACTGTTCCAGAACAATCACCATAAGCATGGTACATCGGCCAACTTCGCAAAAAAATGGTTCGAGTGGGATCCCACTTATTCCATCATGATCCTCATGCACCACATGAGAATAATCAGGCTGAAGCCGGTAAAGGTTTAATGACTGGATGATCAATAAAAATATTTAAGGCTGCAATAAATTGCAGCCTTTTTTAATTGCACATAAGGCATAATGAAAACAATGTACAGGGTAGCAATTGATAAAAAGGTAAAAACAACCTGCAGAAATTTCACCTCTTTATTATTAAAGCATTTCTTTTCAAAATAAATCTACCGGATTTAATTTTAAGAAGTCTTTCCACGGAATACCATTCTCACCAACAAGAAGTAATTTATGCGGATCGAATTGTTTTTTGAAGGCATTCATTCCTGACGAAGTTTTGGCAAGGCCGGTTTTCACTTCAATAGCAACTACCTTACCTTTTTTTTCAATCACAAAATCCACTTCTTCGTTTCGTTCACGCCAATAGTGAAGTGAAAATCCTTCTGCGATCGAAAAATTTATTAGATGAGCTCCGATAGCAGACTCTACAATACGGCCCCATTCAGATGGATTAGATCTTATGTCGTCAAAGGTTTCACTTCTTTGTGCACTGATCAGGGCGGTATTATGTACCTGGAATTTGGGACTTGAAGATCGTTTACGGACAATGTCTTTTGTAAATTTTTCAATACCGGCCAGTAAACCTGCAGTATCCAGTAGATTCAGGTAATGTGATAGAGTGGTCGTATTTCCAGAATCTTGCAATTGCCCCAGCAATTTGGTATAGGAAAGAATTTGACCTGAATAAATGCAGCCCATTTCGAAAAGCCTTTTCATTAAAGCAGGCTTATCGACTCTTGTCAACATAAGAATATCTTTCGAAATACTGGTCTCTATTAATGATTGAGCAACATATGCTTTCCAACGGACCTCATCTTCGATCAAATCAGCTGAGCCAGGATATCCACCAAACCAGGCATATTGCTCTTCATTCCAACCAAATGCATTGTTCATTTCTGTATAGGTCCAGTGACCCATGTAGAGCGTTTCAAAACGACCTGCCAGTGATTCGGAAAGTCCGGACTGCAATAATAATCTTGAAGAACCTAAAAGAACGACTTTTAGATTTCTTTTGTTTCTTGTGTCTGTATCCCAGAGTTTCTTTACTATTTCACTCCAGTTTTCAATTTTTTGGATTTCATCTATCACCAGAAGAAATTCGTCCATTTCCTCAAGGTCCATCTTCACCCGTGCTGCTTCCCATTGCTGATCAAGCCAGGTCCGGTTTCCGGTTCCAATTCCATCGGCGGTCACAAAACTATAGCCGAAAGTCAATTGTTCTACCAATTGACTAACCATGGTTGTTTTACCCACCTGCCTGGGTCCCATGATAACCTGGAGAAACCTTCTTGGCTCTTTGAGTCGCTTTATAAGTGTCTGTAAATGAACGCGTTCCAGCATATTTTACAATTTACTCAATATATTGAGTAAAATTACTCAATATATCTCGTAAAATGTAATCTGGCTATTTCCCTTACATCTCCTTCAACTTCGCTACCAGCCTCGCAAAAGCTTCGTTACGGGCTTTGGCATTTTCTGCAGAGGCGTTGGCCATTTGTCCGGCCCGCATAAACCCATGACCTGCGCCTTCATAAACAATGGGCTCATATTTTTTGCCGGTAACCTTCATCAATGAATCTGATTTTGGAATAGTGGCATTTACCCTGGCATCATTCCCCCCATAAAAACCATATACCGGAGCCTTAACGCTACGTATAGCCGAAATGTCTTCGGGCCCCGTTCCATAAAATACAAATGCCGCTTTTATTTTTGCATTGGTCGTGGCCATCTTGAAACACTGCGACCCGCCCCAGCAATAGCCCGCAACAGCAACTTTTCCATTGGACGCAGGAAGTGCAGATACATAACTTGTGACAGCATCCAGGTCTTTTCTTACCTGCGCAGAATCCAGTTTATAAATTGCAGCTCGGGCTGAATCGCCGCTGGTGAAATCCGCTGTGCCGCCACCGTTAGGTGCCATACCCGATAACAGGTCCGGCGCAATGGCAATAAATCCAGCACCAGCGATTTGATCAGCCATACTCCTGGCCCAGTTATTCAGCCCCATATTCTCATGGATTACAATCACCGAGCTGGCCTTTGCAGAAACCTCAGGATAAACCACGAAACATTTAAGTTTCCTTCCATTGCTCATGATCTCAACCCATTCCTGGTGCCTGGAGGAAGCTTCGAGTTGCTTGAGGAATTCATCCTGTGCCTGCAGGGAAAAACTAATACAGATCAGTAATAAACCGCTTATCCATTTCATATGTCTAGTGTTTAAAATTAATTTAACTTAATCTACGAAATTATCGCGCCAAATAAATCAGTATGAACACACACGCCATCAATTGGTTTGAAATCCCGGTAAACGATTTTGACCGGGCGAAGAAGTTTTATGAGACCATCTTTGATTACCAGATGCCGGAAAGCCAGATGGGTCCGGCTAAAATGGGCTTCCTGTTATATGATTTTCAAAACGGTGGCCGCGGCGGTGCTATCGTTCACAATCCTTCTTTCTATACTCCGTCCGATAATGGTACATTGGTTTACCTGAATTGCGACCCCGATCTTCAACCAGTACTCAGCAAGGTGAAAGATGCAGGAGGTAAGGTGCTTTTGGAAAAAACGGATATCGGTAACGGCTTAGGATTCATGGCGCATATCCTTGACACCGAAGGCAACCGGGTTGCATTGCATTCAATGCAGTAGTCTTCATCTGAAAGTTCGATCAACTTTCATGGCATTTAGCCGCAATAGTTTTTATTCGCCCCCTGGAAAATCAAAGGCATCACTGACAAGGCCGGAAGACCTATACCTTTTATAAGAGACCAGTTTGCCCTTAGCGTTATAAATGCGCCATTCACCCGACTTTTTACCATAGTGGTAACTGCCTCGTGCTTTGCTACCGTTTACATAATGTTCTTCCCAAAGACCATCCTTCATGCCATTTATACAACGTCCTTCTTCCTTCAATCGGCCATCCGGGTAATATGCTACAAACTTTCCATGAAACAAACATTCCGGAAAAGGTGGAATATAGTCGTCAGTAATCGTATTCTTATCGGCCCTTAATTTCAAATCTTCCGGATCAAAATTTTTGAGATTTAGCGTTTTGCCACGGAACATTACCCTCGGAGTATGTTTCGTGGCGTCGAAAATATAATCAGTCTTGAAAAATTTCACCCCTTCCTGAAGAGGAAGATGGGCAATGCGGAAAAAATTTTGCTTTGGCTGGCTGAGCATTTCCTCTTTCAGTGAAAGATATTTACCTGCACTGAAATGCCATATATACTTCAGGGTTCCATCGGCATACCAACCCCGCCACTCGCCATCAGGAACGTCCTTTACAAATTTCCCGGAGTCACAAATGGATCCATCATCATACCAACTTTTCCAGGTTCCCTGAAGCCGGTGTTTTTTAATGGTCGCACTAAACTGCAGTTCACCATTATCATGGTAACCCTGGTAAATACCATTTTTATGAATGATTTTTTTACGACGGGAAAAAACATCATCAACTTTTTCCAACGCAGGGGGCGACAGTTCAGTAGTAACGGTACCATTAGTTAAAGCGTTATCCAAAACCTGGATCTGGCTGGCACCAAGAATTTGCGGAAGCACAATTTGTTGCGCTTGAGTAAATAATCCAGACCAGAGCATCATCGGGATGATCAGTAATCTGTTCATAGCAGGCAATCATTAAGTAACAATCTTGTACAAGATAAAAACTAATCCTTATCAAAACAATGCCATCGATCAGTATAAGCAGATAGTTAACTGACCTATTTCATATATTTGGTAAAACATCGTAATGAAGAATTTTTTGCTGGTCTGTCTTTCTGCTTTCTTGCTTTTTTCATGTGGTGCCAATAAATCCTGCTGACCTCATTGGGTACCAATTCAAGGGTTGTTGAACACGCCGAGTTTGACGGCAGCTTTTATGGCTGGTATGGATTTGCTTTTGCCGTCATCGACGTTACCTCAGAAACTGCCAAAGTCAATTATATGCAGATGGATTTCCTCACTATAGATAAAAAAGGTTCCCAATACAGGGTTGCGATACCCGTAAATACCAGCAATAATTCTGAAGTGGCGCTACAGCAATTCGGACTTGAAGCCAGGAACCGGCTGATCACTGATAAAATACTTTGAAATCCGCATGCTGCAAAGATCAACCATCCAGCTGCTGCGGTTTCATTTTTCGTTTTTCCTTTTGCCGGTATACCTGTTTGCACTTAGTGAAGTGAATGACCTGCACACAGGGAGAGCGCTGTTGATTTTTTTTATCCTGCATTTCCTGGTATACCCTGCCAGCAACGGGTATAACTCTTATATGGACCGTGATACTGATTCAATAGGCGGCGTTAAACACCCGATGCAGCCCACCAAACAACTTTTTTATACCACCATCGTGATGGATGTAATTGCCGTCCTGCTGTCATTGTTGGTACACCCCTGGTTTTGCATCGGTATAATCATCTATATTCTGGTGTCAAAGTCCTATAGCTGGCGTGGGATCCGACTAAA
>JANMMA010000401.1:0-3737 GCA_031372815.1 Sphingobacteriales bacterium | reverse complement strand
CCCGCCAAAAAAAGGCCGGGAACACGTCTTGTATATCGTCAGGGAGCTGCTAACTATGGAGCCTAAACGAAAGGGAACAGATATAAATGCGGCAGTGCGGTTTTTTAATAATAGTACGAAACAAAAAAGTATTGCATTCATTCTGAGCGATTTTATGACCGATAAATACGATGATGCATTAAGGGTTGCGGGAAACAAACATGATGTGATCGGGATCAAGGTCTACGACAAGATGGATATGGAACTTCCCAGGATCGGGCTTGTACAGGTGCAGGACGCGGAAACCGGAATGATGCAATGGATAGACACAAATGACGCTACTGTTCAATACAACTATTCAACACAGTTTAACCAAACGGAGGAAGCCTGCCGTACAAGTTTTAAAAGAGCAGGCGCCAACCTTTTATATGTTAGGACCGACGAAGACTATGTAAAGATCCTTCAGAAATTTTTTATCCAGCGCAAGTAGCATGTTTACCCGTTGTTTCTCTCCACATATTATTTTGTATTGCGTATTCAGCATTTTCTGCCTGGGTATTTTTGGGCAGAATCAGTCGCAAAAATCAACCTCCGCATTAAGTGCCAAAGTTTCGGTTAACCGTAGTCGTATCCTTCTTGGCGAGCAGTTCGAACTCAGGATGCAGCTGGAGGTGTTATCAGGAAGTCCGGTGCTACGTTGGCCCCAGCTCCCTGACAGTTTAGGTCATTTTGAAATACTGGAGAGGTCAGCCCTCGACAGTGTACTTGCGGGAAACAATATGACGTACACCCAAACCCTTACCCTCACCAGTTTTGATTCGGGCCGTTGGGTGATACCCGCTATGAGTTTCATGGCTGGCAACAAACTCGTTAAGTCTGACTCCCTGGCCATTGATGTTGCTAATGTGGTGCTAAAGGGAAATGACTACAACGATATTAAAGAGATCATCGAAGTGCCTGAACCGGGGTTCGACTGGAAGAAATGGCTTCCATATATTATTGGTACTGTCCTGGTACTCGCCTTGATCAGTTATTGGCTAATGAACAGAAAGAAAAAACCAGTCATAGTTGAAAAGCCTGTAAGTAGATCCACCGCATATGAGCAGGCGATGGCAGACCTGAAAAAACTAAAGGCGGAACAACTGCCTGAAAAAGGTGAAATGAAGCAATACTACTCCAGGCTCTATGATATTTATCGGATATATCTGGGCCGATACACCGGTATAAATATGATGCAGTCCACAACAGATGACATACTGATCAACATGAAGGATACGGTTCCGGTATCAGGATTTAGCAGAATGGCAGAAGTGTTGCGTATTTCAGATGCCGTTAAGTTTGCAAAGTATAGTTCATCTGTACAGGAATCTACAGGTGCCTGGGATACCATATTTGGATTGGTAGAGGAACTTAACAAACAAAAATCATGATGTGATCAGCCGTTATTTCAACGATATAGAATTCGCTTATCCGCAACTGTTGTTCCTGTTGTTGCTTATCCCTATTCTGGGCGGATGGTATATCAGCAGTATAAACCGTCAGCAAGCTTCCCTTAGGGTCTCATCGTTACGAAGTTTTCATAATACGGCTTCCTGGAAAAGAACGCTTAGGCATATTTCTATTGCGCTCAGGTTGTTGGCGTTGGCTGCATTGATTACCGCGCTGGCGCGTCCTCAAACACATTATGACATAAAAAATACGGAAGGGGAAGGCATCGATATCGTACTCTGTATTGACGTGAGCGGAAGTATGCTGGCGCAGGATTTCAAGCCAAACCGACTGGAGGCAGCCAAGCAGGTTGCTGCAGATTTTGTTGGGTTTCGCCCGACAGACCGTATAGGGCTGGTAATTTTTGCCGGTGAGAGTTTTACCCAGTGTCCGATTACAGCTGACCACAAAATGCTTACAGCGCAGATTTATGCCGTCAGGGGTGGATTTATGGTAGATGGAACCGCTATTGGATCAGGGTTGACAACGAGTGTTGACCGATTGAAAAGCAGTACGGCAAAGACCAAAGTGGTGGTATTGTTAACGGATGGAGAGAATAACGGTGGACTAATTGATCCAAAAACCGCCAAGGAAATCGCCAAGGCATTGGGCATAAAAGTGTATACCATCGGCGTGGGAACGGAAGGTTTTGCACCAACACCGGTACAGACACCGGGCGGAGGTATCATTATGCAGCAGGAGAAAGTAAACATCGATGAAAAGCTGTTAACAGAAATTGCCAAAGAGACTGGCGGAAAATATTTCAGGGCGAGGGATAATGAGAGCCTGAAAAATATATATACGGAGATCGACGCCTTAGAAAAGACAAAAATTGAGATCAATACAACCCGTAACTATACCGAAAAATTTTATCCACTTGCTTTTCTTGCCCTTCTCTTTTTGCTGCTCGAAGTATTGTTCAGGTATACCATATTCAGGAAGTTTCCCTAAGCATTGGCGGATTGACGAATTGGCGGATTAACGGATTCTTTACGCCCTTTGTATTTATGAATTCGCCAATCCGCCAATCCGTAAATTCGCCAATCACCGCAGGTGCAATCCGCTAATTCGCTAATCCGTAAATTCGCTAATATATATTATGACAGGAATAGTGTACAAGTCTACCGGAAGCTGGTATGTGGTTCGGGATGATGTTGGAAAAATCTACCAGGCCAGAATTAAAGGCATATTCAAGATTGATGAAATAACATCAACCAATCCTGTTGCGGTGGGAGATGAAGTGGAATTTGAAGTAGAGAAAGAACACGAGAAAACAGCGATGATCACGGAGATTTATGAACGTAAAAATTATATCAACAGGAAGTCTCCGTCACACAAAATGCATCATCACATCGTCGCTGCAAATGTTGACCAGTGTGCGATGATCGCTACGCTCAAGGAGCCACGCACTTCACAGGGATTTATTGACCGGTTTTTAATAGCCTGTGAAGCTTATCACGTTCCTGCAGTGATCGTCTTTAATAAGTCAGACCTTTATCGCGATAAGGAAATGCAGAAGTACGAAACGTTGAAGTCGATGTATGAACAGATTGGTTATACAGTGCTTCTGATGAGTATGAGTATGGCAGAAGGACTGGAGGGCTTAAAGCAATTATTGAAAGATAAGGTAACGTTATTAAGCGGACATTCCGGAGTAGGGAAATCGACATTCATCAATCATATACTTCCGGACCGTGTACTAAAAACGCAAGACGTAAGCGGGTGGAGTGGAAAAGGCCTGCACACTACCACTTTCGCAGAAATGTTTGACCTTCCGGAAGGAGGTAAAATAATAGATACCCCTGGCTTGCGGGAATTTGGTTTGGTGGATATCAGTAAACAGGAGTTATCCCATTATTTCCCCGAGATGCGGGTATTGATTCAGGACTGCCAGTTCAATAATTGTATGCATATAAATGAACCTGGCTGTGCCGTAAAGGCAGCAGTAGAAGAGGGCTCGATAGAGATCGACCGGTATGTCAGTTACCTCTCCATCCTCGAGACAATAGAAGAGAAGAGCTATTGATCGAATTTACGGATTGTCGGATTGTCGGATTGTCGGATTGTCGGATTCATCAAAGTAGAATTGATTCTAAGAATCGTAATTCGTAGTTCGAAATTCAAAATCCGAAATTCGTGTTCCGAAATTCGCCAATTCGTAAATACGCTAATCCGATAATTCAGATCCCGCCCAGAATCTTGGCAAGGTCTGCAACGGCTTCATTGTCTTTTTTCATCGCGTCTTTCCAATTCCTGGGAAAGATAGAGAC
>JANMMA010000335.1:0-6170 GCA_031372815.1 Sphingobacteriales bacterium | reverse complement strand
TGGTGTAGTTGACTACACGTTTATTGATGTGAATGGTTCACCTGGCGCTAATGGTTCACCTGGAGCGAATGGATCACCTGGCGCGAATGTTATTATCAATGGTGTTCCCACAACTATTAACATCGCCAGTCTTTCCTTTATGACCTCGCAGCGCGTATTGAATGGTGCGCCAGGCGCAAACGGTTCTCCGGGTGCAAATGGTTCTCCGGGTGTTAACGGATCACCTGCCACCAATGGAATTGTGAGCGTATATGTAGCCACAAGTTCCCTTCAGGGTTACTTCCAGGCGATGGCTAATGGAATCGTTTCCGCTGGCGGTATACCGGTGTCTAACGGATCACCTGGTGCCAACGGGTCACCGGGAGCCAACGGAAGTCCTGGCACTAACGGGTCACCTGCAACAAATTATGTATTAGGCAACTTTGCATCATTGTTGGATGGTGTTGTGTTGGTCAATGGATCACCGGCAGCAAATGGTTCTCCGGGAACAAATGGATCTCCTGCTGTGAATGGTTCGCCTGCAGTTAATGGAATTCCACAGCCTGTTGATGACGGGGACATAACTTATCTGGCCAATGTGGTCGCTAATGGTTCACCAGCCGCAAACGGTTCACCGGGTGTGAATGGCTCACCAGCAGCTAACGGTTCACCAGGCGCCAATGGTTCACCAGCCACAAATTCCGATGGCACTTATTTATTAAGTACTTATAAAGTAAATGGCCTTACACTGGCGAATGGCTCTCCGGCTACCAATGGCCTTGAACTGCCAAACTCAGACGTTGCAGTTATTCTTAATGAGGAAGACGTTACAGTTCCACTTGGGTCGACTTATGCAATAGTCACAGGTGGTTACCGCGGCCTCAATGTGATCACTGGTGTTGAACCGGGTAATCACCGGATCATACCTGCGGGTTTCTACACGAGGAATTTTAAAGTGACAATGAAACTGGGTAACCTTACCATTGCCAAGAAACCTGTAACGGTAACGGCTATCGCCAACAGTAAGAACTACGGTGAAGTTGATCCTGCATTAACGGGAACAGTATCTAATCCTGGTTTTGAACAGGTTGATAATATTGTAGTGACTTATGTTAGGGTCGCAGGGGAATCTGCCGGTACTTATACGATCAATCCGGTAGTTACACCCGTTGAAAAGGCAGACAACTACGCGATCACTAATGTTCCTGCACAGTTTACGATAAATACTAAAGCTGTAACCATTACGCCAGATGCAGGACAGCGGAAAACTTACGGAAGTACAGTTCCTGAATCTCTTACCGGCGTGGTAACCGGATTGGCACCTTTAGATGGAATTGTGGTGACATTCAACCGGGTAGCTGGAGAGAATGCAGGCACATACCCGATCAGTTATACCATTAGCGATCCAAACGGAAAACTTGGTAATTATTCCATAGCCGCGGCACCTGCAACCCCTGTCAATTTCACGATTGATAAGGCCGCAGCAAGCATTACCCCTGATGCCGGACAACGGAAAACGTATGGCAGTACAGTACCTGAATCTATTACAGGCGTGGTAACAGGATTTGTGCCTGCTGACGGAATTGTGGTGACATTCAACAGGGCTCCTGGCGAAAATGCCGGTAGTTACCTAATCGGGTATACGGTTAATGATCCTGCTAAACTGTCAAACTATATCATTGCGCCACCAACAACCGTGAATTTCACGATCGATAAGGCAGCGGCTGATATAGTGCCAAACAACAACGGTAAGGTGTATGACGGAGCTACGGATCCGGTGCCGTTAACTACAGGAACCGTAACAGGATTTCTGGCAGCAGACGGTATAACGGTAACGTATATACGCTCCAACACGAGTCAAAACGCAGGCACCTACACGATCAGTTATACGATTAACGATCCTAACGGCAAGCTGGTTAACTATTCCATACCTACACCAGCTAAAACTGCGCTGTTTACCATCAATAAAGCAAACCAGGTGGTGGCAATGAAAGTCAACGACACGTATATTAACCAGGGAACTACGCCTACATTTACTAATGTTACAACGCCAAGTGTAACGGTAACAAGTTTAGTCTACCAGGTAAGAAACAGTTCAGGTGTATTGCAAACCAATCTTTCATCGCTTGCTCCGGGCAGCTATACAGTAACCACCAATAATGTAGTGTTTGGATCAAACGTAAACTATAACTATACTCTTGGTACGGTAACGCCAGGTGTGCTAGTGGTTAATGCAACAGGCAATAACCTGAAACCGATCAGGGTAATCCTGGATTGTGTAACCATTACTGACCCTGCTTCAAACGGAGGATTTGGATTCATAGCCAACTTCTCGTATACCAATGACATCGGTTCCGACTACTATATCCAAGCTGGTTCCGCAGACAACAATATCTCGCCGTTGGGAAGCTTTGTAGATGCAAGTCAACTGCCAAGCATATTTAAAGCTGGCGGCGGAAAAGTTAAGATACCGTTCGATGGTACAAAGATCACCTGGATTGTATTTAGCTTTGACAAGAACAGGAAAACGTCTTCAACCAGTGATGCGAGTTCAACTTCTTCTAAGTGTCCAAATGGATATATACCAAGCATGAACCTGGTGTCAACCATCGATCCACTATCGATTGTAGGCGACGATAAGGCTTATCCGAATCCGGTGCTGTCAAGGGTATATGTTGAAGCTGACTTCTCTGCGGTAACAGTAAAAGACATCCGTGTCACTGATCTGCAAGGAAGAGAACTCAGGGTTGCTTCAGTAAGGAAAATTTCTGCTACAAAAATGGAAGTTGATTTGAGCAATCTTACAAGTGGACAGTATTATATCCGGTTCAGTACCAAGGCTGGATTAAAAACCTTCAGGATAATGAAACAATAAGAACCTTAAAGGCTTATGTGAAGAAAATGAGGGAGGAGACTCCCTCATTTTTTTTGATGACCGCGTATTTTTTTGTAATTTTTACGAACGTTTCAAGAGATTTCATGTACTACACCAGGCTTATTTGCTTTTTGTTAATCCTATTATCCCACATCTCTGTTTATGGGCAGCCTACCCGTATCGACAGCCTGAAACTAGTACTTGCAAAATCACCTGACGATTCCAATAAAATAAAAACGCTGGTTGAATTAAATAAAGCTGTCCGTGGAACGGATGATAGCCAGGTATTGGTGAACAGTAAAATAGCCCTGGCGCTTGCTGAAAAAATTGATTATCCGAAGGGAAGGGCACTGGGACTAAAATGGATCGGGCTCTACTACTACGATAAAAGCGATTACATCATGGCTTCTGATTATTGGCAACGTGCCTTTGATCAATTTCAGGCAATAAATGATCCTGATGGTATAGCCAATATTGCAAACAATCTGGGTTCTATCAGTTACCTCACCGGGAATTATGCAAAGGCGTTGGAATACTATACACAGGCACTGGAGAATTCATTGAAAATCGGAGATCCCGAACGGATATCGACTGCCAAAATGAATATAGGCCTGAGCTACATGGAAAAACCAGCAACATACAAAGATGCTATAGCTTATCTCAAAGATGCACTTTCAATGGCAGAAAAAATTCCAGACCCATATATCATCTCTCTATGCAACGTTAACCTTGGAGAAGTGTACATGTCCCAAAAAAATGACTCTCTTGCTCTTTACCATTTTGCCAGGGCGAAAAGAGCAGCAGAGTCTACCACCAGTTCTAGTCTTCCTTATATCCTGAACAAGCTGGGTGATGTAATGAAACTAAGAAAAGATTATGAAGCTGCTATCAGATGGTATGACGACTCGTACGCAAGAGCAGAAAAGAATGGCAATAAATTGGACATGGTTAATTCTGCCAATGGCCTCGCGGAGGTATACAGGCTTTTGAAAAAGCCGAATATCGCGCTTGGCTACCTGCAGAAAGCCAGTACTATGGCTGCTGAAATAAATGTCAAGAAAGAACTCAAAAATTCTTACAAGGGTCTCGCTGAAATGTACAGTGATAAAGCCGATTTCAAGAACGCTTACCAATACCAGCTGAAGTATTCAAATATTACTGATGAACTTAACCTTAACCAGTCTGATAGTATCCAAAGACGTTTTGAAGTTGGATTGAAAGAAAAAGAAATCAGGCTCGGTGAGGAGGAGATCAAAAGACAAAAAATAGTTCGCAATGGCCTTATTGCTGGTTTTGCTTTAGTATCTGTATTAATCTTCATATTGTATCGCGATTATCGCAACAAAATCAAAACCAATAAATTACTTGATCAGCGCAAAGCAGAAATTGAATCGTTGTTGCTGAACATCCTGCCCTACGAGGTTGCCGTTGAGTTGCAGAATACCGGGCAGGCCACACCGCGGTATTACGATAATGCTTCTGTGTTGTTCACGGATTTTGTAAGCTTCTCTAAAATTGCGGAAACACTTTCACCGCAGCAGGTGGTTGAAGAATTGAACGAATTCTTCATTGCCATGGACAATATCATAGACAAATACCAGCTTGAAAAGATAAAAACCATCGGTGACTCTTACATGTGCGCCGGGGGTATCCCAACGGTAAACCAGACTCACCCTATTGCTATTATCAAAGCCGGACTGGATATTCTCGAATACCTCAGGCAAAAGAATGTACATCGCGAAAATACAGGACTGCCCCGTTGGGAATTAAGAATCGGTATACATTCCGGACCATTGGTGGCGGGTGTGGTAGGCAAAAAGAAATATGCTTACGACATCTGGGGTAGCACCGTGAATATAGCCAGTAGAATGGAAAGTAATGGTCAGCCAGGGATGCTCAACATTTCCTCTGTCTTATATGAACAGATCAAAGAAAGGTTTGAGTGTACTTACCGGGGTAAAATTTACGCCAAGAACGTTGGTGAGATCGACATGTATTTTGTAAATAATGAAATTCCGCTGGGTAGTATCCCACAAAAAGAGATTGCTGTAGTGGAAAGCTGATCCTTTTCGAAAAGGTATAAAAAAACCGTCCCAAAGAATTGGAACGGTTTTTTATTTTAAACTTGTTATATAGCCACTTACCTGCGATGTTAGGTACAGGCTATGCGTAAAATGTTACCGGTTAAGCGTTACTTCTTACCTGCCGGAGCAGCGGCTTTAGCTGCAGCGGGTGCTGCTGCTTTTGCAGCAGGAGCGGCACCTTTAGCTGGCGTTGCTGCTTCTTCCTGTTTCAACTGTCTTGTGAGCGTAACTGAAGCAATTGGAATCCTTGGTGAGTTTAATATCTCATAATGATCAATCTTTACGTCTTCCACACGAATGTTGCCATTTAATTCCAGGTTGGTGATGTCGACTTCAATATTCTCCTTAAGATACTTTGGCAATGTTTTAATCTTCAATGCCTTCATCTTAGTTTCGAGTTTACCGCCGGCTTTTACACCTGCCGAAGTTCCTACAAATTTGATGGGAATAGTTGCGGACACTTTAGTGTCTTCTACCAGTTCAAGTAGGTCTACATGGTCGAGCTTATCGCTGACCTTGTCGAACTGTAAATCTTTCAGGATGCACCTGAAAGTTTCTCCGCCCACGTTAACTTCTGTGAGCTGGAAATCTGGTGTATAAACGAGTGGTTTGAATGCCAGTTCCGAAGCAGAAAAAACGATCTCCTTCGCACCCCCGTAAATTACACCAGGTACCATGCCCTGAGAGCGCAACAGGCGGGTGGCTGATTTGCCTGTTTCGGTCCTCAGTTGTCCTTCGATTGTAATTGTTTTCATTTTTATAATGATTGTTTAATAAACGCTTTTGATCTATAGTTCCTATTCTCAAGTCTCCCATCTAAAGAACAGTTCTCACCCCCAGTCTCCTGTCTTCAGTCTGAAGTCACAGGTTAATCATTCCTTCTGTTGGAATGTATAAACAGACTGGTGATGCTCTGGTTTTCATAAGCGTGCCTGATAGCTATAGCGAAGAGGTCGGATACGGAAAGAATTTTGATTTTGGCTGAATGTCCCTTTAAGGGGATAGTATCACAAACCACCATTTCTTCCAGTACGCTACTGTCGATATTAGCATAAGCATTACCGCTCAGTACCGGGTGAGTGCATAATGCACGTACACTTCGAGCACCTTTGTCTTTCAGCAGTTTTGCTGCTTTGGTAAGGGTACCCGCGGTATCACAGATATCATCAATAAGAACTACGTCCCTGTTTGTTACGTCACCAATCAACACCATACTGGCAATTTCATTTGCC
>JANMMA010000315.1:0-5486 GCA_031372815.1 Sphingobacteriales bacterium | reverse complement strand
CATCCGGGTAAAGTAATTTTAGTAGGGCACAGTATGGCCGGACTTATTATTTCACAGGTCGCAGAAAACATGCCATCGAAAATTAGTAAGTTAGTTTACGTGTCGGGATACCTGCCTCAAAATTTGTCATCGCTACAGTCTATTGCCGCAGAAGATAAGCAGAGTATGGTTGGATCAATAATGCATTTCAGTGCAGATGGATCGTCGGTTTCCTTGAAGAAAGATGTTCTGCCCAAGGCGATTTGCGACGATTGCAGCCCGGAATTCAAAGATATTCTCGTCAAGTATCATAAGGCAGAACCTCTTGCTCCATTTGCACAAAAGTTAACCCTGACCAAATCAAACTTTGGATCTATACCCAAGTACTATATCAGTACATCGAAAGACAACGCGGTTGGATACGAGCTTCAACAATCAATGATCAAACGAAACGGTACGATTAAAAAAGTGTATGAATTGCCAACTTCACATCTTCCATTCATCACTATGCCTGGTGAGGTAATCAATATTTTGAAAAGCTTAGAGTGAGATGGAATTGGCAACAGCTGTGATAGATAGCGGGAACCGCAGAGTAAATGTTTCATAATGAATGTCATTATCTGGATAAAAGTAGACTGTGCCTGATCGAATTTATTACCTAGAAGTTCACCAAAAGTTTGATCTTACGCGTAAGCAGGGCCATGCTGAGGTATTTGATATTGAGAAACTCATAATGGCCAACCAGTAATAAGGTGATGGCCACGTCCTTCAATGCCACGGCGTTATTGAAACACTCTAATGCTTTGTCCCTGGCTCCTGCGCGGGCATAATCCATACCCATCCAAAGTTGAGAAACGTATTCACTGTTTTCTGTGAGCGCATGGTATTTTACTTCTACCTCTTTTTCAAGCAAAGCATTATCTCCGCTATGAAAAAATTTCACCAGGGCTTTGTGGCCGCCTTTCAATGCTGATGAAATGGCGTCAGTTTTATTATTAGCCGCCCAATAAAGGCGGGCAAGGTCGCAATAACAGAGCTTCACATTTTCGGGATCACCGGCCACTTTATCGATCAGTTTTATTTGTATTTTGATGGCTTCTTCAAGTTTCCCTGTGGTGGCTAAACATCTAATCTTGTTTTTGATGAGGTAGTCCCAGGCTGGATTAATAGATGTTCCTTTATCGTACATCTTGATAGCTTCTTCTTCGTCTCCTTTCCCTTCCAACAATAAGGCAAGCCAGAGATAAACGTTTGATTGGTTGGCATTAAGGTCAAGTGCCCTTCGATAAGTAATTTCCGCAGCATGCCAGTCGAACTTCTGGTGATACCAATATCCCAATGAGGCCTGTGTTTCTCCGGATGTGGGGTCAAGTGAAATGGCCTGGTCGATATGTTTCTTCGCCATATAGAGCATCCGGCTCGGATCTTCATAACCACGATAAGACGATAAAAGATAAGTTACCGCAAGTCCTGATAACGCGTTGGCAAAATTGCTGTCTTTGGTCACCGCTTCCTGGAAAAGATCCCTGGCCATCATAAGGTCTTCGCGGTCTCTTTTTTCGATCAGGTATTTCCCCCTCAGGTACAGATCGTAGGCCTGGAGATTCGCCGTTGGTGTATGATCAAGTTGCTGCGTTTCTGTAACAGACAATGTTGCATTGAGAACATCGGCGATAGATATAGCTACTTCTCTCTGTATGGAGAAAATATCTTTGGCATCACGATCATAGGAGTCGGACCACATGTGTTCATCAGATACCGCATCAATAAGCTGCGCCGTGATACGAACTTTTTCGGCAGACCGCTGAACACTACCCTCAAGGATAACCGAAACGCCTAATTCCCTCCCGATATCACGGATTGGCTTGGGGTTTTTCTTGTATTGCATCACGGAAGTTCGCGATACAACTTTCAGTGCTTTGATCTTGGAAAGCTGGGTAATAATATCTTCAGTCAACCCATCGCTGAAATACTCCTGGTCCTGGTCGTTGCTCATATTAAAGAATGGTAATACGGCGACGCTGGTCTTGGGAGGCTTTTTCGAAGTTTTACCAGACGGTTCAATGTTTTTCTCTACGGTAAGCGGGCTGTTTTGAGTAAGAAGTTCATAGATCTTAGTAGGCTCTTTAATGTTCTTCAGAGCCTCCTCCTTGATGAACTGACAGTCGAGCCCCTGCTTATTAACGATGTTCCGGTATACCATTTCGGAAATATAGATCCCGCCCGGAGGTGCCAGGGCCTGAATCCTTGAGGCAATATTAACCACATCTCCGAACACATTACCGTGATGGAGCAGGACGTCGCCCATGTGGATACCAATTCTTACCGGAACGTGGGGGTCTTCGTTCAGGTCCGACTGCAAAAGCTTGGCAAATTCTGCAGCATCTGTTGAGCTGTTGAACAAGAGCAAACCTCCATCGCCATAATACTGTATGATCTTTCCGTTCAGTTCGCTTGAAATGATCTCAAGAACTTCGCGGAAATGATTCACCTTTTCCACAGCGCCCTGCTCGTCTTCCTGCATCATGGCGGAATAGCCAACGATGTCGGCAAACAGGATAGCGGCTAGCTGGTGAAAAGAATCAGACATCAATGAAATGGTTGGGGCACGAATTTATGAAATTATAGGCTGAGGTAAATGCCTTTCGTACTAATTGATTCAATTTTAGCGGTTATAAAATTATCCGCTCGTATCTTGCAGTTCTTTCAAAACGTCGTATTTACAAGTGTTCTGGCAATTGCTTGTATTCAATTATTATCCCCTGGTAAATGAAACAATGCATTACCGGTTTATTGATTTGCCTTTCCTGTATTTATTCTCGTAAAAAAGAAGAGAAAATTCTTCCACCAGTTGCAGTGATTCTCCCACTCTCCGCTGAAAATGGGGAGACTGCTGTAAAGTGGGCAACTACTACTTTATTTACCATCAAAAATTACAGATGATCTTCATGTTGGCAATAGACGGTTCGACGATGAACGCTTCTTCTCTCTTGTATTCCCTGCCCGCACATTCAACAGTTTTTGGGAGTTCGCCAATGAATGCGCGAATAGCAGGTTTCTTGGTGGCATACATACCCGGCAGGATAATAATGTGGGTATTGCGCTAGGAACTATTATCGGGCAAAACATCAATGCACCGAACTGGCGGAAATGACTGTCTCCTTTATGGGGTTAATTTGTTTTTTTCGTTCAGGTTTCATCCCAAATAGAAATCTTGTCAAAGCAAATGGCCTGATAAGGAAATGGTAGATGGCCCAAATCAACATCACGGATACTGTGGTCAGCAAAGGTAATTTGAGGGCAATCGGAAGATTTAACTGCACAACATAAAATCCAATGGCCACAATGATGGTTTGATGGATGATGTAAAATGGAAATACGGCCCTATTTGCTTTTTGAAGAAAACCGTTGGTAAAATTCAGGTGTTTTTTTGCGTAGCCACACAGGGCGGGTATGAACATCCATATGTTCAGTGCATCCAGGAATCCATATGTATATAAGTGGACATCCTGTTGTTTGGGAAATTTGATGTTCCACCAGTATCCGATAAATAAAGCTAATGTACATGCAAGGGCAATCGCCAGGAATAAGTGACGATATTTTTCACAGGTATGCCAGAATGTTATTGTACTTCCCATAAAATATCCATACAGCAACAGGGTTATCGAAAAGGAAAACAACATCCAGTCGTCAAGCAGGCTGGCCTGCTCGGGATAATCGATATATAGAAAAAAGAATTCCAGCATCAGTGGAATAAAAAGGAAGGGAAGTATATATGGCCTGGAGAGAAAATTCGAAAAATCCTCTTTCAGTCTACGCAATACTTTTATCTTAAGCAGGGAGAACAACGGCAATAGCAAAATGATGAAAACAAAAAGGTAAACTACATACCACATATGACTCCACGAGAGAGTTCCCTCTGGATATACTTTGAACTCCCAAACCGTTGGATAGAAACTGGCATAAGAGACGTGAATGAGTCCTTTCTGTGTTTTCTCAAAATACACTTGTAAAGGTATGGTGAAGAACAATGCAAAAACAAGGGGAATGAATAGCCTTACAATTTTTTCACCGAAAAATTTTATGACAGATCTTTTTCGGAGAGAGAAATATATACCTATTCCTGAAATGAAAAATAGTAACGGTAGCCGCCACTGGTGAAGCCAGATAACGGCCCGATCAATCAAAATAGAAGAGGTCGCATTCCTCACTTCCCAGTGATAGAATCCCACAAATGGCATTGCACAATGAAAAAATATCAGGATAAAAAATGCCAGGACACGGATCCAGTCAATATAGTACTGGCGGTCAGTGCCTGATAGAGGGGAAGGTATTTGTGAGGAAATATTTTCGCCGGGAAGTTGCGTAGGTGCCATGATTGTTTAAGACATGTACGATTGAGTAGCCTTTAAGTTACATCCCGGCAAAAAAGCGAAGGTCCCTTAAATTACGGGCCGGCAAAAAAGCAAGGTCCTTTAAGTTACATGCCGTCAAAAAAAACGAAAGCCCGTTAAATTACAGGCCGGCAAAAAACCGTCCCTTATATAAGGCGATAAAAAAAACGACCGTTCCCGTGTGGGAACAGTCGCTTTAATGTGTACGGATCTCAAACTTTTATTTAGGCAATAATACTGTGTCAATCACGTGGATTACACCATTACTTCCTTTAAGGTCTGTAGCGGTAACAGTTGCTTTTCTACCTTTTTCATCTGTTAATACCACTTTGCCATTTTCAATACTGGCAACTAATTTTCCACCTGCAACGGTAGCCACTTCAACTTTCCCGTTTCCTTTTTTAATGGCAGCAACTACAGCTGCAGCATCGAGGTTTCCGGCAACAACATGATAAGTAAGGATTCCACTTAATGCAGCTTTACTTTCTGGCTTCAATAAGGATTCAACGGTACCGGCTGGCAATTTTGCAAATGCAGCATTCGTTGGTGCAAATACGGTGAAAGGACCTGCACTCTTTAAAGTCTCAACCAATCCGGCCGCTTTAACTGCAGCAACGAGAGTAGTATGGTCCGCAGAACCTGCAGCGATATCAACGATATCTTTTGTTGATTGTGCAGTTGCATTTAATGTAAAAAGACTGATGGCCATGAATAAAAAACCCTTAATTGATTTCATCGTTTGTATTTAAAATGATTAAAAATTTCTTTATGCCCAAATGATCCGTTTTCGACGGTTTAGTATGATGGGCAGGACATTGAAACGGTATAAAAGAATCATTGTTCAGCAAAGTGTTGATTTAGAAAAAAAATATTTTCTTGTTCACAAAACCAAGAAAACACGGGTAAGAAGAGTAAACAAAACTGCAGTGAAAAGTTAGGGAAAGGTTAACAGCATTGCCATCCTCTTAATCATTTTCATAGTTTAAATTTTATAGTTCAAGAAATACAGGGTAGCGTTTTCAAGAACCAGACCAGAAAAAGATCATGGCGTTAGCGTTAACAAAACTTAAGGAATTAAAAAAGGCGCGAAGTTTTTATGTAGAAATTGTTTCA
>JANMMA010000296.1:0-17557 GCA_031372815.1 Sphingobacteriales bacterium | reverse complement strand
GAAAAAGTGAAAGCGGCAAGGACGCTGGTGGGCCACCCTTTGACGCTGGCAGAAAAAATTCTGTACAGCCACCTGTACAATCCAATTACACAGGCATACAGCCGCGGAAAAGACTATGTGGAATTTGCTCCAGACCGCGTGGCCATGCAGGATGCCACGGCCCAGATGGCCCTACTTCAATTCATGACTTGCGGAAGAGATAAGGTTGCCGTTCCTTCTACCGTGCATTGCGATCACCTCGTGCAGGCTAAAGTGGGTGCCGCGGCAGACCTCAAAACCGCCATGGACACCAATAAAGAGGTGTACGATTTTCTGGCCTCTATCTCTAATAAATATGGTATCGGGTTCTGGAGGGCTGGTGCCGGTATAATTCACCAGGTGGTGCTGGAAAACTATGCGTTCCCGGGCGGAATGATGATCGGGACCGATTCGCATACGCCAAATGCCGGCGGACTTGGTATGGTAGCTATTGGTGTTGGCGGGGCCGATGCCGTTGATGTTATGGCGGGATTGCCATGGGAACTGAAAATGCCCAAATTGATCGGTATAAAATTAACCGGTAAACTTAGCGGATGGGCATCTGCAAAAGACGTGATACTATGGGTAGCCGGACAACTCACCGTGAAAGGCGGTACCGGTGCAATTGTTGAATATTTTGGGGATGGAGCCGACAGCCTTAGTGCTACCGGTAAAGCCACTATTTGCAACATGGGCGCTGAAGTGGGGGCAACATGTTCGATTTTCGCCTACGATGAAAAAATGAGCGCTTACCTCAAAGGCACTTCCAGGGCAGAAGTTGCCCAACTCGCGGATGGCGTAAAGGAACACCTTCGTCCGGATGCCGAAGTCTATGAAAACCCCATCGCCTATTACGACGAACTCCTGGAATTGAACCTCAGCGAACTGGAACCATTCGTCAACGGACCATTCACCCCTGACCTGGCAACTCCCATTTCCAAAATGAAAGAAGCCGTTGAAGCTAACGGATGGCCCGCGAAACTTGAAGTAGCACTGATCGGATCCTGCACCAATTCTTCCTATGAAGACATTAGCAGAAGTGCCAGTATTGTGAAAGATGCGGTCGCAAAAGGACTTAAAGCAAATTCTGAATTTACCATCACACCAGGTTCAGAATTAGTTAGATACACCATCGAAAGAGATGGATTTATTAAAGAATTTGAAGGGGTTGGAGGGATTGTTTTGGCCAACGCCTGCGGTCCCTGCATCGGACAATGGGCCCGGCACATTGATGACCCGAACCGGAAGAACACGATCATCACCTCGTTTAATCGCAATTTTGCCAAACGCAATGATGGCCTCTCCAGTACTCACGCCTTTGTGGCTTCACCGGAAATTGTTACTGCTATGGCAATGGCGGGCACTATTGCCTTCAATCCGCTAACAGATACGATCATAAATGCACGTGGTGAAGCCGTAAAACTCGCTGAACCCACCGGTTACGAACTTCCTCCGAAAGGATTCGAAGTGGATGACCCGGGTTACCAGGAACCGGCCAAAGACGGCCGTGGCGTCCAGGTTTTAGTAAATGAAGATTCTACCAGGCTGCAATTGCTTGCACCCTTCCCGGGATGGGAAGGCGTTGACCTGAAAGGACTTAAACTACTGATCAAAGCAAAGGGTAAGTGTACCACGGATCATATTTCTATGGCTGGCCCCTGGCTGAAATACAGGGGGCACCTGGACAATATTTCCAACAATATGCTCATCGGTGCGATCAATTATTTCAATGATCAATCGGATTCTGTTAAAAATCAACTGACGGGTGAATACGGCCCTGTACCCACTACACAGCGGGCTTATAAAGCTGCAGGCATTGGGTCTGTAGTAGTTGGCGACGAGAATTACGGTGAAGGATCGAGTCGTGAACACGCCGCCATGGAACCCCGCCATCTTGGTGTGAGGGCCATCCTGGTCAGGAGTTTTGCACGCATTCACGAGACAAACCTGAAAAAACAGGGGATGCTTGCGCTCACTTTTGCAGATAAGGCTGATTATGAAAAAGTACAGGAAGATGATAGTATTGACATACTGGGCTTAAACAACTTTGCACCTGGTGTATCCCTAACCATCGCGCTGAACCATGCAGATGGAGCCACGGATATGATTACCGTCAACCATACTTACAATGAACCCCAAATCGAATGGTTCAAAGCAGGTGGTGCGTTAAATGTAATTCGCAGACAGTTTGCTTAAGCTATAAACTTTCGAATAAATGACGGACCGCCTACCAGGGCGGTCTTTTTTTTGGCCGTCTGAAAATAATTAAAGGTTCATGCAACATCCTTTTCCTAACCTTGTCCTTAATAACAAATAAATGCTTGTGGAACTGGCTGCAACCTTACCACATACGGAATTGGTAGAACGATGTAAACAGGGTGATACCCGGAGTTTTCGGCAACTGTATGAACTCTACAACAAGGCGATGTTTAATACAAGTTTCAGGATACTGAACAACCGGGCAGAAGCCGAAGATGTTTTGCAGGAATCATTTATTGATGCCTTCAAGAACATAATTCAGTTTGAAAGCAGATCCAGTTTTGGATCATGGCTCAAACAGATCGTCGTCAACAAATCCATCAATGTGATCAGAAAACGGAAAATGGATATTGTAGACATTGAAAAGACTTCTGTTGGCGAAATGCCGGAAGACAATTCCATAGATGAAAAGGAAATTCAATGGAAAGTACAGGAAGTGAGAAAAGCCATCCAGGAATTGCCAGACGGATACCGCGCAGTATTGACGCTTTATCTTCTGGAAGGATATGACCACGAAGAAATTTCGCAGATACTTAACGTAAAAGAATCTACAGCCCGTACCCAGTACATCCGGGCCAAACAAAAACTGCTGGTAAACCTGAAAAAAGGAGGACTATCATGAACGACAATTCCAACGACAACAATAATATCGATAATAAGCAGAACAACCTGGAAAGGTTCATCCGTGATAACCGTGAAGCTTTTGACGACCAGAAACCTTCAGATGACCTTTGGAAAAACATCGGTGCTGCCATCGGACAACCCCAAAAAACTACCCGCGTATTCAGTATGAGCCGGGCAGGATGGGCAGTTGCAGCTACCCTCTTCCTGGCTTTCGCGGGTATCCTTTCTTACCAATTGTACAAGTCTTCCGCAACGCCGGAAACTATTGAACTTGCACAGCACAAAACGGCGATACCAGCCAACAGTGACTCCCTGGTTAATGAAATAGACCCACAGTACGGAAAACTGGTGACACAGTTTACCAATATGATTGAGACAAAACAGCAGGAATTGAGGTCACTTGAAAAAGACGATCCTGAACTATATAAAAAATTTGCCGTTGACATACAAAAACTAGACACCGCCTATCATTTATTACGTAATACGCTTAATGCGAACCCAAATACAGAACAGTTATTACAAGCCATGATCAGCAATCTGCAGATGCAGATCGATGTGCTTAACCAGCAATTATTCATTATTCAAAAAGTAAAAAAGCCTAAATCAGAAAAAATATGAAACGCAGCATAATTACCCTACTGAGTTTACTCACTATAGCAATATCTCCTGTTTTCGCAGGTTCAGGAGATCCATTGATAGAGAAAACAAAGACTTATTCAAAAAGCTATTCCATCAACGGCAGTGATAAGATTAACCTGGAAAATCAGTTTGGCGAAATGAAGATCAATATATGGGATAAGAACGAGATCAGGGTTGATGTGAGAATAGAGGCTAAAAGCAATGCAGAAGAAACGGCACAGAAAATTCTCGATAACATATATATCGAAGACAGCAAAACGGCTTCCGGTGTTTCCTTCGTAACTAAAATGCGAAACAAGAACATGAACTGGAACAATAAGACGGATAAGAAAGAATACAAGGAAACGAGTATGAAGATCGATTACACGGTGAACCTGCCATCAGGAAATCCACTCACGGCAACCAACCAGTTCGGTCCGATGAGCATACCCGATTACCGCGGCCCGGTTACACTGACCAGTAAATTCGGTAGCCTTACCGCAGGCAAACTAAATAAAGTGAAAGAAGTTAATGTAGAGTTTGGCGAGGCCCGGATTGAATCTGTAAATGGTGGCAAAATCATCGTTAAGTTCTCTAAAGGTGATATCAAAAATGTCATCGGGAATGTGGTGGCGAGGATTGAATTCTGTGACAAACTTAAAATTGGTCTCGATAATAATTCGAAGGACATTGATATAAAAACATCTTATTCAACACTTTATCTTGACGCAGCTTCAAATTTATCTTCCGATATAAATATCCGTACCAGCTTCGGTGAATTTTCAAATAAAACATCTTTCAATATCCGTAAAGAAGGTGATGATGATGAGGACAGGCATGGGCCCAAATTCGATAAAGCATTTTCCGGAACGGCAGGCGGAGGCGTTAACAAGCTTCGGGTTAAATCCGATTTTGGCGAAGTGATCCTCGGACATAACCTCCAGGTTGACCTCACCAGCAAGAGCAAGACCAAAGTGAAAGTCTAACTATATAAAGGACCAACGGTAAGCAGCATGCCTTTGTGCATGCTTTTTATTTTTTACCTTGTTTAAAATACACCATACCATGAGGATGATATTAAGCTTTATCATTGGACTAACCCTGTTCAGTACCACAGTAACAGCACAGGATAAAAAGTCTGAACCGAAAATTCGTAAATACTGGTTTGTGTTGCTGGTCAGAGGAAGCAATACCACACAAGACTCTGCAACGGGTGCTAAGATTCAGGCCGGTCATATGGCCAATATGGAAAAAATGTATAACGATGGCAAGCTCAAAGTTGCCGGCCCATTCGGAGATAACAGTGACTGGCGCGGAATATTCATATTCGATTGTGAAAACAAGGAAGAAGTGGAGGAACTGTTAAAAACTGATCCGGCTATTGCTGCAGGAAGACTCGCCTACCAGATTAAGCCATGGTATACTATGCCTACAGGTAACTTCGCCCCCGGGAAACCTGTAAAGCAATAATTTTCGTTTACCCACAGTACTGCGTTGTGTTACCCACCGGTACTACCGTCGCGGACCTTGACCTTCTTCTTGCCAGCATTTTTCTTTTCCCATTCTTCCACAGCGGCAGGCTTAGCGGCAGGTTTCGTGGTGGTAACTCCGGCATTTTTCGAGGTGCCGCCTTCAACGAGTGGCCTTCCCAATGCATCGAGCTTCATGCCGTAGTTAAAATTTTCTGTCTTGGCGATCATTCCGGTATTCGGATCGTAATATTTCCATGAACCATGCTTAAGCTCAGAAGATTCGTGCTTTACAATCTTCTCTTGCATGATCATGGGATTATTCATATCTGGAACTTCAATAGTGTCATAAAGGTTTTCAGGATTTACAGCCTTCCAGCTCTCTTCCCGCAGCAGGTCCCCTATCGAGGTAAAATAGGTTTGCTTGCCATCTTTAAATCCCCATCGATAATTTTCTATAGCAAGCAGGTCACCCGTGAGATTATATTTCCGCCATGGCCCTTCTTTCTGACCATCTTCGAAAACGCCCTCTGCTTCATAGCCTGGTTCACCCCTTAGCGGGTCAACCCTGACCACCCATTTACCCTGTTTCAGTGAATCCTGGTCCACACAATTAATCGTATCTCCCTTCACTGAAATCTGGTAACTCCTCCATTGCTGCGCATAGGAGTTTGATAGAAATAATAACAAAAACAAGGTAAGCACAGGCATTTTCATGATCTGCGATTTTTAAGCAAGTTAACCAATGTTGAAAGCCAATTTCGGCAACCCGTTAATTATAACGTTTAATTTGCTGTTAACGTATCGTATCTGATCAGCAATATTTTATCCTCGATCATCTTCAGGCCAACCAGTTTAGCGTTATTCTACTCTTTTCAAAACTGACCAAAATCACAGACAAAATCAATTCTTGAAAGAAGATTTGTCATGAGATTATCAATTATCCAACATAAAATCATTGTGAAACCAGTCAATCCTTTCATTCTGTTGGCGGGTATCGTCCTGGTTTTTATAGCCTTTAGCGCATGGTATGTATTCCTGAAACCAGGTCGTAGTATCAAACAGGAACAAGCCAATGCGGTAAAAGCCGAAGATATTTATAATGCTTACCTCGGGAATGAAAATTCGGCCAATTTGCTTTACCTGGATAAAGCACTTATCGTTACGGGTTATATCGCTGAAGTCAACACTAACCAGCAGGGCCAGCAGGTGATCGTCCTGCAAACCAGTGATCCCATCTTTGGCATCGTTTGTACCATGTCAAATCCTGTAAATGCTGCTACTGGAAAGGAAGTCAGGATAAAAGGATTTTGTACCGGATACACCACAGATGTAGTATTACGTGATTGTATTATTGAAAACTAAACGTAACCCAAATGTAATCTATGCGGAACATCTAATAATTAACGTATGAAAATCAGGAATAAGTTACTGCTCCTTTTATCGTTCGCTGCTCTCTTCATTGTGGGTTGTTATTACGATAACGCGGAATACTTATATCCGTCAGGAACATGTAACCCTGCAGGTTCCACATATTCGGCTACAGTCAACCCGATCCTGACTGCCCGCTGCAACTCCTGCCACAGCGCCGTTGCTGCTGCAACCAGTGGCGGAGGGATTATTCTTGACAATTATAATTCGGTTCAACCTTATGCTGCCAACGGCAAACTCCTCGGTTCTATAAACCATGCATCAGGATTTTCTCCCATGCCTAAAAATTCAACTAAACTGTCTGATTGTGATATTGCCAAAATCACCAACTGGGTGAATAGTGGCGCATTAGATAATTAAACCTATTGACATGTATAAACGATTTTTCATATTGTTTTTCCTTTCTGCCGGACTCACCCATGTTAATGCACAGGATATCTGGTTTACACGAAATGGTAACATCAGCTTTCATGCAGGGACTTCTTTAGAGGATGTTGACGGCACAAATAATGATGTCGCCAGCCTGATCAATGTAAAAACCGGAGATATTGCATTTACTGTATTGATGAAAAGTTTTCACTTCACCAGGGCTTTGATGGAGGAACATTTCAATGAAGATTATTTAGAGAGTACCAAATTTCCAAAGTCTACATTTTCCGGTACAATTTCAGATCCGGGAAAGGTAAATTTTACAAAAGACGGGGCTTACCCCGTAACTGTGGAAGGGGACCTCACTATACATGGAGTAACAAAAAAAATAAATGCGCCGGCCACTATAAAAATTGCAGGCAGTAAAATAAGTGCGGGGTCGATATTCAAGATACTGATGTCTGATTATAAAGTAGAGATTCCTGGTGTTGTAGCCGAAAAAATATCCAAAGAAGTAACGATAGAAGTAAAATGCAATTACGAGAAAAAGAACTGAAGCAAATATCTTTCTGCCATGAATACCCAATCCCGTTTTCTGCTTATACTGCTTTTTTTTCCTGTTGCCGCATGGGCACAGGATAAGCCGAACCTGCTCGATATGCTGGAAAAAGAAGAAAAACCTTCAACGGTATACACTACAGCTACTTTTAAAACTACCAGGCTCATTAATGCACATTCCATAGAACAAGTTGCAGGAGGCGTGATGGACGTAAAGATCTCGCATAGATTCGGAACGCTGAATAAGGGATTCTATGAATTATTTGGACTGGATAATGCTTCAATACGTATTGGCGCAGACTATGGTATCACCAACAGGCTGATGATCGGATTGGGAAGGGCCAGTTTTGAAAAACAATATGACGGTTTCCTGAAACTCAAACTGCTGAGGCAGTCAAAAGGTGCCCGAACTATGCCCTTAAGCCTGAGCGGTTTCGCCGGCCTGTATTACAATACGCTGCATTGGGCAGACCCCAACATCAATAATTATTATACATCAAGGTTTAATTATGTTTTTCAACTGATTGCAGCCAGAAAATTCAGCGAAGGGTTTTCCTTACAGTTAACCCCTACCCTCGTGCATTACAACCTGGTACCAAAGCAAACTGATAAAAATGATATGCTTTCTGTAGGTATAGGTGCCAGGCAAAAACTCAGTAAAAGGGTAAGCATTAATGTGGAATACTATTACCAGATACCCGGTTACAAACTGGATAACACAGAAAACGCGTTGAGTGCAGGTTTCGATATAGAAACAGGAGGACACGTTTTCCAGCTCATCTTTACGAACTCAACCGGAATTGCAGAAAACCAGTATATCACAAAAACCACAGATAAATGGTTCAAAGGTGGTATCCATTTTGGATTCAATATTGCCAGGGTATTCACACTAAGGAAACCAAAAGTGAAATAGTTCATCTTTCATTCCATGGATTTCAATCAGGAAATTATATTGGCTGATTTACTTTCCCCTGTAAAGTATTGATGTTTATTTTGGTTTATCGTTAGGCAGGGTTGATAGAAATTCCACCGCAAGCTCATAACCCTTCAACCCGAGTCCGCAGATAGTACCCGCGGCCTTCGCAGAAACGTAGGATAATTTTCTGAAATCCTCACGGGCATGAATATTCGAAATATGTACCTCCACAACAGGTGACTTTATTGCCGCAAGGGTATCGCCGATGGCTACAGAAGTATGTGTATATCCACCCGGGTTCAGCACTATACCATCAAAAGTAAATCCCACACGTTGTAATTCATTGATCAGTTCACCTTCCACATTACTCTGGAAATAGCTGAATTCAATCTCTGGAAACCTTCCCTTGAGCGCATGCAAAAAACGTTCAAAATCTGTGTGTCCATATATACCTGGTTCGCGCTGTCCCAGGAGGTTGAGGTTTGGACCGTTAATAATAGCAACTTTCATAATTCAAAATAAATGCTTTCGCCAAAATATATCCAAAATTATACAGTTCCACTGCCTTTTCACTAAATGATTTACTTTAGCCATGCAAACTACCATTATGAATTTTACCATCCGTCTTGCTTTTTACTTCCTATTTCTTACCGGACCCCTATCCATTTTTTCTCAGCCTGGCGCCAACGATTCTCTTCCCCAGGATCCCAAGCTAACCAAAGGGGTATTGGCAAACGGACTCACCTATTATATCCGGGAAAATAAAATGCCGGAAAAGAAAGTTGAATTGCGTCTGGTGGTGAAAGTGGGTTCCATTGTTGAAGATGATGATCAACAGGGCCTGGCTCATATGGCTGAACACATGGCTTTTAATGGAACAAAAAATTTCAAAAAGAATGAAATTGTTTCTTTCCTGCAGGATATCGGTGTCGGATTTGGGTCAGACCTTAATGCATATACAAGTTTTGACGAAACGGTTTATGTGCTTCCCATTCCTACCGATAAACCCGGCAACCTGGCTAAGGGGTTTCAGGTGCTGGAAGACTGGGCACATCAGGTCACCTATCTTGATGAAGACATCAATAATGAAAGGGCCATAATTCTGGAGGAAAGCAGACTGGGAAAAAGTGGTGAAGAAAGGATGTTTAAAAAAGTATATCCCGAATTGTTCAAAGGATCAAAATATGCAAACCGTCTGCCTATTGGAATAGATAGCCTGATCAGGCATTTTAATCCAGAAGCCATTAAGAGGTTTTATCGCGAGTGGTACCGCCCCGATCTTATGGCGGTTATCATAGTAGGTGATATCAGCTCAGCACAGGCGAAAGAAATGATCACTAAACATTTCGGAAGCATAAAAAATCCGCAGCAGAAAAGAAAAAGGGAATATGCTACCGTACCTCCCTACGCCGCCAATGAAGCTATGGTGGTGACGGATAAGGAAGCCACAGCATACAGTTTCTCGGTGAACTATCCGGCATATTCGGTTAACCCGTCAGTGACCCTGGCCAACTACCGGGAAGATCTAATCAAAAACCTTTATACATCCATGTTGAACAGCCGTTTCCGGGAAATCAGCCAGAAAGAAAACGCTCCCTTCGTGTATGCATATTCAGGATTCGACAGTTATGCCAAAGGGTATGAATCGTTTAATGCCACCACTTCAACAGGCACCAATAACATACGTAAAGGCATAGACGCTGTTACGGAAGAAATAGAACGGGTGAAACGGTTCGGCTTTACTGAGGCAGAAATGGACAGGGCAAAAAAAAATATGACCTCGTCTTACGAAAGAATGTGGAATAATCGGGATAAGAATGAATCACAGAATTACGCCGAAGAATATATCCGCAATTTCACTGATCAGGAGCCTTGCCCGGGAATTGATAAGGAATATGAGTACATCAGGCAACTGATCCCGGGAATAACCATTGCAGAAGTCAACAAGCTGACAGATCTATATAAAAATCAACAGAACAGGTTTGCCTATATCATGGGGCCGGAATCAACGGCCGGCATGGAGCTACCTTTGACTACCGAGGTCCTGGCCGCACTCGATGCTAAAAGCAAGGCAGACATTAAGCCTTATGCAGAGAAAGCCATTGCAACAAACCTGATGACTAAGGAACCTGTCAAAGGGAAGGTTATTTCAAGATTGAAAAATACCCTGCTGGCTACCACTGAACTTACCCTCAGCAATGGTATTGTGGTAACACTGAAAGCGACTGACTTTAAAGCCGACCAGATATTACTTAGCGCCGGCAGATACGGAGGCATCGGAGGATACCCGGTGGCCGACAAATACAGCGCAGAGAATGCCGGCTCAGTAATCTCCACGATGGGTGTGGGTGAATTTTCGCCTACCGATCTCCGTAAGGCACTGGCCGGGAAAACAGCTTCGCTGGCTCCCGTTATTAATCAAACTATGGATGGATTCAGGGGAAACAGCGGCAACAAGGATGTGGAAACGATGTTCCAACTGTTAAACCTTTATGTTACAGAACCCCGCAGGGACACGTCGCTGTTCAGGTCTTTTATCCAGCGCAATAAGGCCCAGTACATGATGATGGGCGCCAATCCGCAGGTAGCCTTTATTGATACTGTCTATAAAGTGCTTTACCGTAACAGCCCGCTTGCTCCCACCGCAGTACCTAAGGCAGAAAACTATGATAAGATATCCCTTGAAAGAAGCCTTGACATTTACAAGGAGAGACTGGGCGACATGAGTGGTATGCAATTTAATATTGTGGGAAGTTTCAAAGAGGAAGAGATCATACCATTAATTGAAAAATATATTGCAAGCCTCCCGTCAAGCACAAAAAAAATCAGTTACACAGATAACAAATTAAGGCAGTTTAAAGGTGCCAATGAATTCACATTCCGGAAAGGCAAGGAAGAGAAAAGCATTATTCTCGCTGTTTACGGAGGTGAATGTGTGTATTCACCCGAGCTTTCCATGAAAATGTCGGCCCTCAGCGAGGTTTTAAATATTAAGATTATCGAAGAGATGCGTGAAAAGATCCAGGGTATTTATGGCGGCGGCACGTTTAGTTCGGTGGATAAGGTTCCATATCAGGGTTTCCAGTTTGTCTTGCAGCTTCCCTGCGGGCCTGAAAAAGTTGATACCCTTTTAAAGGAATATTATAAAGAACTAAAATTAATGGCAGCAAAGGGACCTGAACAAAGTTATCTCGCCAAGGTAAAGAAACAATGGCTGGAGGGCTACCGGACAGACATGAAAACAAATGAATTCTGGCTCACTAAATTAGATCAGCTGGATTTGAAAGAAACAACTCCAGATAGATTTATCAATTGGGAAAAGTATGCAAATCAGTTAACAACATCCGATATTCAGGCGACTGCAAAAATGGTCATTAGTGCACCAACAAAACTGATTGCAGTACAAATGCCGGAAAAGAAATAAAAAAGGAGCTGATGTCTCTGCGTATTACAGGGGTCCTCGTGTCACCTGGGTGTCTTTGCGTTAACTCTTCATCATCGCTACAAAATCATCGAATAGGTATCGGCTATCAAAAGGTCCGGGAGTAGATTCAGGATGATATTGTACTGAAAATGCAGGCTTATCCTTAAGCCTGATGCCTTCAATGGAATCGTCATTCAGGTTGATATGGGTTATTTCAGTATTTGCTGAGCTTCGAACAGCGTCCGGATCAACACCGAAACCATGGTTCTGTGTGGTGATTTCACATTTGCCAGTGATCATATTCCTGACAGGATGGTTCAGGCCGCGATGTCCGTGGTGCATTTTAAAGGTCGGAATGCCATTTGCCAGGGCAAGCAACTGATGGCCAAGACAAATGCCAAATACAGGCTTATTGAGCTTCAGTATCTCTTTCAACGTGTCAATAGCATAACCCATCGCCGCTGGATCTCCAGGGCCGTTAGATATAAAGTATCCATGGGGATTAAATTGCTCCAATTCACTGATAGAAGTTTTTGCAGGATGTACTCGTACGTATGTGCCTCTGTCGGCCAGGCATTGCAGTATGTTTTTCTTCACCCCGTAATCAAGTACAGCAACACGGATCGGTGCATTGGGATCGCCCAGATGATATATTTCTTTGGTGGATACATCTGACGCAAGTTCAAGTCCGGCCATCGAAGGAACTTTTGCCAGTTCGCTTCTGAGGAATTCGATATCGGTTGTTTCGGACGAAATGATACAATTCATGGCGCCTTTGGTCCTGACCGAGGTAACCAGTGCCCTGGTGTCTACGTCTTCAATGGCGACAATATTTTGTTCTTCAAGGTATTGTTGCAGTGATTCTGTAGCCTTCATACGACTATAACGCTCTTCCAGATTACGTCCAATCAGTCCACGAATTTTTACGGAATTGCTTTCCACATCTTCGGCCATCACACCATAATTTCCGATGTGTACGCTATTCATGATCAGCACCTGTCCGAAATAGCTGGGATCGGTAAAAACTTCCTGGTAACCAGTCATCCCGGTATTAAAACATAGTTCTCCGGAAGTGGTGCCTGTTTTTCCAAAGGCTTTACCGTGGTAAACGGTTCCATCTTCTAAAACCAGAACGGCAGACTTTTGAACGGGTATTGCTTCCTGCATGGTAATTTGTTTTGTATAACGGTGCAAAATAAAAAAGGCAAGACCAAAAAGTCTTGCCTTTATATCAACTATTTCTTAACATTATCTTATTCAGCTTCTTTTTCACTTGCATCAGAGGATGGTTTCACTTCAGCAGTTGCTTTGGCAGCAGGTGCATCAGCTTTTTTCTTTCCACCACTACGACGAGTTTTCTTAGCCGGTGCTGCTGCTTCGCCGAGGCCTTTACCGTAGATTTCATTAAAGTCGACCAATTCGATCATTGCGCGCTCGGCATTGTCACCGATACGTGCGCCAAGCTTAAGGATACGTGTGTATCCGCCCGGGCGTGCAGCTATCTTAGGAGCTACCACGGTAAACAATTCTTTCACGGCATCCTTATCGTTCAGGTAACTGAATACCACCCGATGCTGGTGCATGATCATTTCTTTAGTCTCGTTCTTTTTTGTCTTAGTAATCAGTGGCTCAACGAAGGTCCTCAATGCCCTTGCTTTGGCGAGGGTAGTAACGATGCGTTTGTGCGTGATCAGTTGGCAGGCCAGGTTTTGCAGAAGCGCCTTACGATGTGATTTCGTGCGGCTGAGATTGTTGATTTTGTCTCCGTGTCTCATTGTTGACGTTGTTTATAAGCGGTAACCGGTCAGGAATTACTGCGTGATTAATTGGTAGTTAACAGACATTGCGGGCACGGCAACTCACATTCACCGCATCATCGCAATTCAGGTTTTCAGAACTCATCTTTATCTAAACCTAACTTACTCAGGTCCATGCCAAACTGAAGTCCCCTTTCATGGAGTACCTGCTCTATTTCTGCCAGGGATTTCTGACCAAAATTGCGGAACTTCATAAGGTCTTCCTGTTCGTACTGAACGAGTTCACTAAGGCTGTTGATTTTTGCTGCTTTCAGGCAATTAAAAGCACGAACAGAAAGGTCCAGGTCTTCCAGCGGTGTCTTCAGGATCTTGCGAAGCTGAAGTGTTTGCTCATCCACCAGGTCTTCTTTCTTTTCTTCTTTATTGTCGAAAGTGATGTTCTCATCAGTAATGATCATCAAATGCTGGATCAGGATGCGTGAAGCCTGCTTTACCGCTTCTTCAGGATGGATGGTACCATCTGTAGTAACGTCCATAACAAGTTTCTCGTAGTCTGTACGCTGTTCCACACGGGTGTTTTCGATCGCGTATTTCACATTCTTAATAGGTGTGTAAATAGAGTCGATCGGAATAAATCCGAATGGTGCGTCTTTCACTTTGTTCTCATCAGCAGGAACATAACCGCGGCCTTTGGTAACCGTTAGTTCGATGTTCAGTTTTGCTGTTGGGTCCATGGTGCAGATCAGCAGGTTGGGGTTCATGATGGCAAAGGAGTTTGTAGCTTCTCCGATCATGCCCGCGGTGAATTCACTTCTGCTTTTGATAGATAGGGTGATCTTTTCATTATTTACATCGTGATCAACCATCTTTTTGAAGCGAACCTGCTTCAGATTGAGGATCATTTCTGTAAGGTCTTCAACAACTCCTTTGATGGTGGCAAACTCGTGGTCTGCCCCTTCTATAAAGATGCCGGAGATCGTATATCCTTCAAGAGAACTGAGAAGTACCCTGCGTAGGGCATTTCCGATAGTAACGCCATAACCTGGTTCCAGCGGACGAAATTCGAATTGTGCTTCGAATTCGTTTGCTTTCTGAAGAATTATCTTGTCAGGCTTTTGGAAATTTAAAATGGCCATATTTAAATTTCAGATTTAAGTGGTGGGCCGGTCGTGAAACCGGAATTTGGAAAAAGGTTAATTATTTAGAGTACAATTCGACGATCAATTGTTCCTTGATATTTTCAGGAACACTTTCCCTTTCTGGAAATGCGATGAATGTACCGGTCATTGTTGTTTCGTTCCACTCAATCCAGTTGAATTTTGGATTTTTTCCTTTCACTTTTTCTGTGATGCCTGTGTTGCCGGCGCTCTTCTCTTTCAATCCGATCACATCACCTGGCTTCATGCGGTAAGAAGGAACATTCAATACATCACCGTTTACGGTAATATGCTTGTGGGCAACCAACTGGCGTGCAGCAGGGCGGCTTGGGGCAATACCCAGGCGGTACACAGTATTATCGAGTCTGCCTTCAAGTAATTTGATAAGGTTTTCACCGGTAACACCTTTCATCCTTGCGGCGTCATCAAAGGTATTGCGGAACTGACGTTCCAGCAGACCATAAGTGTACTTCGCCTTTTGTTTTTCTTTTAGCTGGATCGCGTACTCCCCGAGGCTTTTACGCTTGCGGGTAGCTCCATGCTGTCCGGGAGGGTTACTGGTCTTTGTGAGATACTTTCCGTTTCCGAGGATCGGCTCGCCGAAAATCCTGCAGATTCTTGTTTTGGGGCCTGTGTAACGTGCCATAATGTTTATTTCCTGATTTTTTATTAATGAACTCCGATTATTAAAAAATCATAAAACTGAATCGGAATCCTTTATAGATTTACGGATTTTCGGATTGGCGGATTGGCGGATTAATTCGTTAATTCGACAATTCTTTAATCCGCAAATCCTATACGCGACGTTTCTTTGGTGGGCGGCAACCGTTGTGTGGCAGCGGTGTCACGTCTTTAATCATCACTACCTCAATACCGGAATTAGATAAAGCGCGGATCGCACTTTCCCTTCCAGCGCCGGGGCCTTTTACATACACGTCTACCCTTTTTATGCCTGCTTCAAAAGCCACTTTTGCGGCATCAGACGATGCCATCTGCGCAGCATATGGAGTGTTCTTCTTAGAACCTTTAAAACCCATTTTGCCGGCACTGCTCCAGGCAACTACCTGGCCCTGCTTGTTGGTGAGACTAACAATAAGATTGTTGAAACTAGCCGTGATGTGTGCATCACCGAAACTGTCCACTTTTACTACTCTTTTCTTAGCGGCTGCTTTAGCGCTCTGAACTTGTGCTTTTGCCATGATGTTGTAACAGGTAATCTTCTTTTAAAAATATCTCCGTTTAAGGAGCCTTTTCAACCCCTCCCCCTGCACTAAGGGATCCGGCGGTGAAAAGATCAAACAGTGCTATATAAAAGTTTCAATGACCATGAATCCATGGTCATTGACCAATTATTATTTCTTCGTTACTTTCTTCTTACCGGCAACAGTTTTACGCTTTCCTTTACGTGTACGGCTGTTGGTACGGGTGCGTTGTCCACGAACGGGCAGTCCTTTACGGTGACGTAAACCACGGTAACAGGCGATGTCGAGCAAACGCTTGATGCTCATCTGCACTTCTGAACGTAGTTGTCCTTCAACTTTATACTCGTTCGTAATGATGTTACGAATAGCCGTGAGCTCTTCGTCATTCCATTCATTAACTTTCTTGTTTACGTCAATATCAGCCTTCTTCAGGATGTATTTCGCAGTGGAAAGACCAATACCATAGATATAGGTCAGCCCAATTTCACCTCTTTTGGTCTTGGGTAAGTCGATACCGGCAATACGAGCCATAGTTTATTTACTGTTTTCTTGTTCTGTTTTAGTAAAGATCCGGGACCTTCCCGGCATCCGCCCTTTCCAATGAAAGGATTATCCCTGGCGCTGCTTAAACCGGGGATTCTTTTTGTTGATCACGTATAACCTTCCTTTTCTCCTCACGATCTTGCAATCAACACTACGCTTCTTGATGGCTGCTCTTACTTTCATGATTGTCAGTTTTTCCCGTACGGGTTTTATTTATACCTGAAAATGATTCTTCCCCTGGTTAAATCGTAAAGACTCATCTCTACGCCCACTTTATCTCCTGGCAGGATACGGATGTAGTGCATCCGCATTTTTCCTGATATGGTTGCCAGAATCTCATGGCCATTCTCAAGCTTCACTTTAAACATCGCATTACTCAACGCTTCTGTGATAACTCCATCCTGTTTAATCAATGCTTGTTTGGCCATAGTTTTTGGGTGCGCAAAGATAAGGAAATGTTTTGGATGAAAAAAAAAACGGGAAATAATATGGAAAACAATGTGGGAGCCTTAATTGCGGAAATGGCGAAGAATCACATTGGAAAGTTTGTAAAATTTGAAAAAATAATGCAACTTACTGATTTACAGTATTTTATCTTTTAAACTTTCCAATTTTCCAATCTACCAATGTCCAGTTCACTTCCAGGTGAGCTCGAAATTGGTCATGCCTTTATAATGGTGCTGTAGTTGATGCAGGTAAAGAAAATCCAAAATGTGGCGGGTCTCATCTCGATAATGGAGCAGGTGGTGCATTTTTTCACCCTGTCTGATTACTTGTATCGAAAAGGGTCCCCGCTCATAAATATCCCCGTCTGAATGGTCATTGATAACCTTGATAAAGCCCAGTTCCAACAGTTGCGCTTCATCAGCCGGAACGGCAAAAATATGGTCCAGGTCATACCAGAATTCGTTCTCTTCGTGGGCTACCCGGGCCTTTTTGTCTCCGCGGCTCACTTCCAATACATCGCCCACCCTCATCTGACCTTCAAATTCGACCATGACGATATCGCCATCCTTGATTTCATTTAGCTTAAGCATATACGCTATATTATGGTATCCTAATATACTTCAATTTCGGATTTCGGATTGCGAATTGCGGATTAAAAACTATATGATATTGATCATATTCAAAAAATCGAGTAATTGTTTGCAGGCCGACATGGGAATTCTCAATTCGCAAATCCGCCAACCAGTCAATCCGCAATCCGAAATC
>JANMMA010000282.1:0-6780 GCA_031372815.1 Sphingobacteriales bacterium | reverse complement strand
CCCGTGCGCCGGAGCGAAGGTCTTGGCGACGTTCGTCGCGGAGAAGCTGCCGCACTACGCCGACGGGCGGAACCAACCCGACGACCCGACCGCGAAAGCGGCGAGCCGACTGAGTCCGTATTTGCATTACAGTATTCTGTTAATGACGGTGCTCCAGGCGGAGACAACGGTGGTTGGGGCGAAGTGCTGAACTTCCCATACACTGGGGGTCCTGGTACTTGTTGCGGCTTTTTTCAACCATCTCAAGATCTTGTGAATTCGTTTCAGGTAGATGGGGCTTTAGGATTACCTGACCTGGATAATTATAACAAGAATGAAGTAAAGAACGACTTCGGACTGATATCTGCTGATCCATATACTCCTGGAACTGAGGTACTAGACGCAAGGATCGACTGGACAGTAGGTCGCCGTGGAATTCCTTACCTCGATTGGGGTAAGCATCCAGGATTTAACTGGGTACGTGACCAAAACTACGCGGGTCCTTATGCTCCAATAAAGAATACCTACTATAAATCCCAGGAGAAGATTCTGACAGATAAGGCTTTCTGGACATCTGGTGTAACTGCAAACAACTATACACTGATACGTTTCGCTGACGTAATGCTAATGCTTGCAGAAGCAGAAGTAGAAGTTGGATCACTTGAAAAGGCTCGTGAACTGGTTAACCTTGTGCGTGCACGTGCTGCAAATCCTGCAGGTTTTGTTCAAGGCAGCGGTCAAAACTACAAAGTAGGTTTGTATCTACTTCCATGGACTGATAAAACAGTTGCAACAAAAGCCGTCCGTTTCGAGAGGAAATTGGAGCTAGGTATGGAAGGTCACCGTTTCTTTGACCTCGTTCGTTGGGGAATTGCAGAATCTACTTTGGACACTTACCTGAAGTATGTGAGCGGTCGCCCTGTTAACGGATGGCCTGTTCCTAAAAACGTTCGAGGTTATCTGAAAAATGCAGATTTCGTAACTGGAAAGAACGAATATTTCCCAATTCCGCAGGTTCAGATCGATCTTTCATCTACTGGTGGAACTGCCAGGTTGAAACAGAACCCAGGGTACTAATAGTATAAATCTTAAAATAGTTTGAGGCAGCATTTCATCAATGCTGCCTCTTTTTTTTGCTGTAAATTGCGCATTGATTCTAATTGACAATGAACCCGAGATATATTCTTCTTTTTGTTATTGGACTGGCTATTTTATCATGCAATTCAGGCGATATTTTGTTCAGGCCACTTAAGGGTTCAGCGACAGGTATTGATTTTGAAAACACTATCAGGCAAACGGATTCTATCAACATTATAGAACAGGAAAATGTCTATAATGGTGGAGGCGTCGCTGCCGGAGATTTCAATAATGACGGGCTTGAAGACTTATTTTTCACTGGCAACCTGGTGTCCTGTAAGCTTTATCTCAACAAAGGCAGGATGAATTTTAATGATGTTACAACCATTGCGGGTGTTGATGGAAAAGGAAGATGGGCACGTGGCGTGGCAACGGTAGACATTAATAATGATGGACTGCTGGATATTTATGTCTGTGCTACATTAAAAAAGAAACCCGCTGACCGCGTCAACATACTCTATGTGAACCAGGGACTTAATAAAGATGGTGTACCTGTGTTTGAAGATTTGTCCGCTGAATACGGACTGGCAGATTCCAGCCAGTCGACCATGGCTGCTTTTTTTGACTACGACAATGACGGCGACCTTGACTGTTATATTGCTGTGAATGAAATTGTGCAGGGCGACTATCCTAATCGTTTCAGGCCTATTCTTAATGATGGATCTCATCCCAACACCGATCGATTATTTCGCAACGATTGGAATGAAACACTAAAGCATGGCGTGTTCACGAATGTATCCAAACAGGCAGGAATACTTTGGGAAGGGTATGCTCACGGCCTAAACATTTGTGATATCAATAAAGACGGATGGAAGGATATTTATGTCAGCAATGATTATCTGTCAGGAAATGTTCTTTATATCAATAATCACGATGGCACGTTCACCAATAAAATGCTGGAGTATTTCAAACACTCATCAGCGAATGCCATGGGCAATGATATCGTGGACATGAATAATGACGGGCTCTCAGACCTGGTGGAGCTAGATATGAATCCTGAGGACAATTTCAGGAAGAAAATGATGATGAATGCCAATAGTTATCAGACCTATCAAAATATTGATCAATTCGGTTACCCGTACCAGTATGTAAGAAATTCATTACAGATTAACCAGGGAAATACCATCAAAGGAAATGACAGCATCGGATCACCAGTGTTTGCTGAAATGGCTTATTTCAGTGGTATTGCTGAAACAGACTGGAGTTGGACACCTTCTGTTGCAGACTTCGATAATGATGGTGAGCGTGACATCATTATATCAAACGGCTTTCCAAAAGATATTACGGACCACGATTTTGTGGCTTATCGGGATGAAGCTTTTATGGTGGCCAGCAGGCAACAGTTGCTGGACCAGATCCCTGAAGTGAAGATCTCTAATTATGCCTACCGTAATAAAGGCAACCAGCAATTTGAAAATGTTTCTGCAAAATGGGGATTTACCACGCCGTCGTTCAGCAACGGAGCCATCTACGTAGATCTGGACAACGATGGTGACCTGGACTATGTGGCAAATAATATCAACGACAAAGCTTTTGTATTTCAAAATACGTTGAATGACAATGAAAAAACGCGTACAAACTTTATCAAGGTCAAATTGAAAGGTGATGAAAAAAATATCAACGGCATTGGGGCATGGGTAGAATTATACCAGGGTAAAGCGATCCAGGCTTATGAATATAGTCCATACCGTGGTTATCTTTCCTCGGTTGATCCGGTCGTACATTTTGGCCTTGGGAAATCAACCGCTATCGACTCTTTAGTAGTCAAATGGCCTGATGGAAAAAAGCAGGTTAAAGCAAATCCATCGATCAATACTATAATCAATTTTTCACAGCAGGAGGCCAGGGATAGTTTTACATGGAACGCTATAGTTAAAGATTCCCTTAACCTGTTTACTGACATTACTGCGCAGACCGGTATTACCTACAAGCACGTAGAAAAAGATTTTGTTGATTTCAATATTCAAAAATTGCTTCCGCATAAATTGTCGCAGTATGGTCCCGCGCTTGCTGGCGGTGATGTTAATGGGGACGGCCTCGACGATGTGGTTATCGGCGGTTCAAAATATCATAGTCCAACAGTATTGCTGCAACAACAGAACGGCAAGTTCATCGAAAAAAAGATTCTCGACGCTAAAGCTGAGATACAAAAGGCAACGGAAGACATGGGCATTCTTCTTTTTGATGCCGATGGTGATGGTGATCTGGATCTTTACTGTGCATCCGGAACATATGAAAACCTACCGATGACTGTTGATCACAGGGATGAATTTTTTCTTAACGACGGCAAGGGAAGTTTTGCCGCAGATACTACGGTATTTCCAATTAATTATACCAGTAAGAGTTGTATCAAAGCAGCAGATTTTGATAATGACGGTGACCTTGATTTGTTTTTGGGAGGAAGGGTATGGCCCGGCTCTTATCCAAAACCGGTGAGCAGTTTTATTTATCGAAATGACAGTAAAAATGGCAAGGTTTTATTTACCGATGTGAGTGCTGAAGTTGCCGGTGGGTTGAAAAATATCGGGCTTGTTTGTGATGCTATCTGGACCGATTATAACAACGATGGATGGAAAGATCTACTGCTTGCGGGAGAATGGATGCCACTTACATTATTTGAGAATAGAAATGGAAAACTGGTAGCTGCGCAAATTGGTGTAGAAAAACAAGTTGGTTCCTGGAATAGTTTATCCGCAGGCGATTTCGACAATGATGGGGATATCGATTATGTGGCGGGTAATATGGGCCTGAATAGTTTTTATAAAGGATCTGATGAACAGCCGGTCAGTTTATATGCAAAAGATTTTGATAAGAATGGCAGCTATGATGTTGTTCCATCTGTCTATATACCAGATGTCGCCAATGGCAAAAGGGGGGAGTTTCCGGCACAGACCAGGGATGATATGATCAAGCAGATGATCAGTTTCCGCCAAAAATTTCCGGCTTACAAACCTTTCGCACAGGCAACCATGAAGGAACTGTTTACGCCGGAGGAGATGAAAGACGCACTGGTCCTAAAAGCGAACTATTTTCAGTCGGCCCTAATCCGCAACGATGGAGGTGGAAAGTTCACGATGATGCCTTTACCGCAGCAGTCACAGTTGGCGCCTTTGAATGGCATGATAACAGACGACTTTGACGGGGATGGTAATCTTGACGTACTGGCGAGCACTAATGATTTCGGAACGGAAGTAACGGTTGGACGATATGATGCACTTAACGGTATTTTTCTGAGGGGCGATGGTAAGGGGAATTTTACGGCGTTATCCATTGAACAAAGCGGGATATACCTTCCTGGTGATGGTAAGGGCATGATCAAAATCAGGGGAAATAATGGAAGAACATACGTAATTGCATCGCAAAACAAAGGGCCGTTAAAGGTCTGGCAGCCAAGGCAGGAAACAAAGGAGATGAGTTTAGGAAAAGATGATGACATTGTAACCCTGACATTGAAAAATGGCAGTAAAAGAAGGATCGAATTATATTACGGTGATAGTTTTTTATCACAGTCGACCAGATTTATCAATCTCAATTCATCTATAACGGGCGTTGAAGTCATGGACCGTAAAAAAAAGACACGAAAGTTGGCAGTAGAGCCTGCCGTTAAGTAAGTAATGATGTTCACACGTAAACCGAATAATCAATACGTTACCGGTCTATAAAAAAGGCCATCCATCAAAATAGAAAAAAGGGTTTCTATCTAAATAATTCGACTATGATCAGAATTTTTGCTGGTGTAATTCTTTTGATGATGATTTTTTCATGCAGTCAAAAAGAAATCGCATCAATACCTACTGTATCTACTGACCCGGAGCCTCTCCACATGGCGGTAAATCGTTTGAACGACGTGGTGATTTATGAGATATTCTCGCCACCCGTAGCAAGCAGGATTTATGCCTATTCAACACTGGCTGCTTTTGAGGCTAGTCGCTGGATGGACACCGGATACCAGTCACTGACCGCCCAGCTCATTGGTTTTCCCAATATGCCGGAACCGGAAAAAGGGCAGAAGTACGATTTCAGGATTGCGGGCATAGAAGCATTCTATAATATTTCCCTTAGGCTTACATTTACGAAAGACTCGTCCGGTGTAACACAGAAAAAGATACTGAAGGCACTGAAAGAAAATGTTGACGACGATGTGTATGCGGCGTCTGTCGCTTATGGGGATACCGTTGCCGCAGCAATTTGGCAAAGAGCCGCACAGGACCAATATAAAGAGGTCCAGGGCATGGATAGATATTCTCCGAAGGATATGCCGGGCCATTGGAAAAATACGCCTCCTGACTACCTGGACGCTGTACAACCCTTCTGGGCAAAGATGAAACCGCTGGTGATGGACAGTTGTTCACAGTTCAAACCCGTTCGTCCGCCTGCTTATGCAACAGAAAAGAGTTCACCATTCATGACGGAAATGATGGAAGTATATGAGGTGAGTAAAAACCTTACGGACAGTCAGAAAAATATTGCCAGGTTTTGGGACGATAATGCCGCGGCCATCACCTATAAAGGTCATATGATGTTTGCCAATAAAAAGCCAAGTCCGGGTGGTCACTGGATGAACATCACCTCTATTGCGTCAAAAAAAGCGGGCTTCAACTGGCTTCAGAGTGCAGAGACCTATGCGATTACTGCAGTATCAATGTATGAGGCATTTTTAAGCTGCTGGGATGAAAAGTTTCGCAGTGAGTACATCAGGCCGGTTACAGCAATCAATGAAAACATGGATAAAAACTGGCAGCCGTTTTTGCAAACGCCTCCGTTTCCTGAATATACCAGTGGTCATAGTGTAGCATCCGCAACCATAGCCGCGGTATTAACGCGAACCTTCGGTGACAATTTCGCTTTTACAGATAATTATGAATTGCCCTACATCGGTATAGAAAGAAGTTTTCCATCTTTTGTCAAAGCTTCTGAAGAAGCTTGCGTGAGCAGGTTGTATGGTGGAATACATTTTAAATCTTCCATCATGAATGGCCGGACGCAGGGTCGCAACCTGGGCGCTCATATTATCGATAAAATAAAGTGGAAAACGCAGACGGAAGTGTTAGCAGTGAAAAAACCCTAGAAGGGTAATGTGATCGTGTGATGGAATTTTAAAATGTGGCAATATTATTACAAAGATCTGCAGCATTTGACCATCAATGATTACAATCGTCCATATGACAATGGTCGGCTTTTTTGCAGGACTGATAATTAATCCAATGCGCAGAAACGATCAGTATAACGGCAGGTATCAGGAAATATAAAAAATGTGCATGAAATATCTGCTTCATGAAAAGCATAGAGATTCCGGTAGCAAATAATGTAATGGGTATGGAGCTGTGGTGATGTTTTTTATAACCATGCCAGAGCGAGTAAAGACCAACACAAAGTGCCAGAAAAATCATCCCGTATTCAAAAACTGCGTTGTTAATGATGTTGATGCCGAATAAGGGAAGGCTTGACAGTACCAGCGGCAGGATGGCACAGTGAATGGCACAGGCAACCGAAGTGGCTATTCCTAAAGCATCATAATTTATTTTCGTCATCATTTTACCTTCTAAGTTTGTCGTCACTACCGAGTGTCATAAATTAGCTTAAAGGTTAAAACAGTTCTGGGGCGTAAACTTTAGCATACTATTTCTCAACACTTCTGGAACCTCGTTAAGTTTCCAATTTGCC
>JANMMA010000272.1:0-13546 GCA_031372815.1 Sphingobacteriales bacterium | reverse complement strand
ACCGCCACCAAGCACGAGTTCATACGCCGGAACGGATGCTTCCAGTTCGCCATGCATATAAAAATTAAGGATGCCATCGCCGGTAACTTCGCCAATTTCGCTACAGGGCAAATCCCATTTATCAAACACTTTCAACACGGCAGCTTCTTTACCTTTTTCTACCACGATCAGCATTCGCTCCTGGCTTTCACTCAGCAATAGTTCCCAGGCTTTCATATTGGATTGCCTGGCCGGTACATCATCCAGGTTAATTCGCATACCCACGCCCCCTTTTGCACTTGTTTCCGCGGTGGAACATATGATCCCGGCTGCGCCCATATCCTGCATGCCAATAAGCGCCCCGGTAGGGATCACTTCAAGGCAGGCTTCGAGCAATTTTTTCTCCTGGAAAGGGTCGCCCACCTGCACAGCCGGAAGGTCCCGCGCACTGTCGGCAGTAATATCAGCAGAAGCAAAAGAAGCACCGCCGATACCATCTTTGCCGGTTGCTGATCCCACAATAAAAACGGGATTACCCGTTCCATGGGCTGTAGCACTAACGGTGTCGCCTGCGCGAAGTATACCAACACTCATGGCGTTCACCAGCGGGTTGGTATGATAACACTCTTCAAAATATGTTTCACCACCCACCGTAGGCACACCAAAACAATTTCCATAATGCCCTATTCCATGAACTACACCATTTAACAGGTGCTGGGTTTTCTGTTCTTCGAGTTTGCCGAAACGTAGCGAGTTCAAAGCTGCTATGGGACGGGCTCCCATGGTAAAAATATCGCGATGGATTCCGCCTACTCCCGTAGCAGCACCCTGAAAAGGTTCAATGGCAGATGGATGATTATGTGATTCAATCTTAAATACTACACCAAGACCGTCCCCAATATCCACTAATCCTGCATTCTCCTCTCCGGCTTTGACCAATAATTTTTTTCCGTCCCTGGGAAGTGTCTTGAGCCATTTGATAGAATTCTTGTAACTGCAATGTTCACTCCACATAACAGAATATGCGGCGAGTTCGGTGAAGTTTGGATTGCGTGCCAGTACTGTTTCGATCATCTGAAATTCTTCAGCGGTGAGTCCTAACTGGCGGGCTGTATCTATGGTTGTTTGCATGTTGTTGGGAAAAATGCAAAAGTAGCAAAGATGTGGCAACGGAAACCACTAAATTTCAATTCACAGGTAATGGTTTATGGTTTGCTCATATATGCTGATAACTGCTGAAAGATCGAACTGCTTCACCATTTTTTGTCGTCCACGCTTTCCCATTTCGATCCGATCAGTATCGCCTATATTGATCATGGTAATCATTTTTTCAGCGAGATCCCCCGCATTTTTTGCCTGGCATAGCAGCCCATTGATTCTGTCTTCTATGACCGAATGGCTGCCTGTGCGGTCTGATGTAATACAGGGAATTTCCATACTGCAGGCTTCCAGTAATGTTCGCGGTATGCCTTCCTCATAATAGGTTGGAAGTACCAGGCAATTTGCCTCCCCCAGTGCGGTCCTCACATCGTCCCGAAATCCAAGGTTAGTCAGCAACCCCTGCTTTTCCCACAAAGTGAGTTGCTCTGTGGGCACCGATTCCGGGTGTCCCTTCTCTGGTTTCCCGAGGAGCCTGAAGTCAGCATGGATACCGTTGTTCCTGAGAATCCTGGCGGCTTCCATATATGTACCCAAGCCCTTGCTCCATAACAGACGACTAACCATAAGAAATACAAAGGGGCTCGATTGGGGTTTGTTTTTAGCTGGACTAAACCACTGGGTATCAATGCCTTCTCCAGGTAATATTCTGGACTTCGATTTTTTGATGATCGCGTTTTCTTCAAAGAACCTGGCATTTTCAGCATTGAGAAACCAAACTTCCTTTGCGTGAACCAGTGCTCTGCGAAACAATAATTGTACTGGCCTGCGAATCCATTTGTCACCAGAGAAAACATAACCCAACCCGGTGATCACTGCAATCGAAGGAATATCCAGGTGCCCCGCGGCAAAGCTGCCATATATACAGGGTTTGGTAACATAATGAAAAATGAAACCGGGCTTTTCCTGCTGGTAAATTTTTCGAAGGGAAAAAAATACATTGATGTCGCGCACGGGCGAAACAGCACTGTTGCGAAAATTGACCGCATAAAATACACAACCCATCTCCCTGATCTCCCTGGTATATTCATCTTCCGCAGCAATAGCAATAACCCTGTGACCCAAGTTCAAAAAATGGTTCAACAGTTGTTTACGGAAATTGTACAGGGACCAGCAATTATTTGACACAAATGCAATGGTGCGCATGCCACCCGGTGATGTATTCATCATTACGCGCAATAATATCCATTTTCCGTGAAAAGGAATTTGCATTTACCTGATGCGAAATGAAATTATTATAACTTGCCCTGCTAATACCTAAAACGGCTGCGTTCACTGCAATGGCATACTTGCTTTTTATCTTTTACCTGGTGAGCTTCTCCATACTGTTGTATGTACTGTCTGACAGGCAGTACATACGCCTACACCCTGGCATTGCAGTGAGTTCTTTTTTGCTTAAAGTTGCTCTGGGATGTCTCTACGGCTATATTTTCCTGCATTATTATCATGGCGATGATACCTGGAAATATCATTTTCAGAGCCAGGCCGAAACGCAGTTACTTAAAACGGACCCACTCAGGTTTTTTAGTTCGCTATTCGACCTTAACAACGAAACCCGTTATTCGTCGTTATTTGAACCGGTGGGTTCATTCTGGAAAGAACTTGAGTACGTATTGCTGATTAAACTCATAGCCATTTTTAATATTTTCAGTGGCGGTGAATACTATGTCAACGTGATACTGTTTTCAGGACTAACCTTCTGGGGTAGTTACTATTTTTTCCGTCTTTTCTCCCGACTTTTCGATGGTAGGGACAACATCACCGTGGCGGTTTTATTCTTTTTTGTTCCCATGGTGTTCTGGACCAGCGGCATACGCAAAGACGGGCTAATCTTACTGTTTATGTCCGTCATTTTTTATCAGTATTTTCTTTTCCTCAAAAATGGCCAGTGGAGAAAACTGGTCTTTATAGCTTTTTCCTTGCTCATGCTGTTCCTGGTAAGAAGCTTCCTGGCACTCTCAATGTTGCCTGTATTGCTGGCATGGTATATCGCGGAAAAAAGAACCAGCCGTGTATGGCTAAGTTTCGGCATTATCTATGGGATTTGCCTGGTGTTGTTTTTTTTGTCGGCCCGGATCGGTCCGGTTAACTTTCCACAAAAAATCACTGACAGGCAACAGGAATTTTTTCGCCTGAGTGGAGGATCCAGGGTACAGCTCGACACCCTTGGCACTTCGCCTGCTGATTATATTTACCTTTTACCACAAGCACTCAACCATGTTTTGGTAAGGCCCTACCCGGGCGAACAGACCTCCCCGCTAATCCTCGTGTCAACCCTGGAGACCTGGTTTTTGGTGTTGATGTTTTTGCTGGCCCTGGCTTTTCCGGCAAAAGGGTTCCGGATAATCTTTACCCATCCTTGCATAGTAGCCATTTTATGCTACGGCATCAGCAATTACCTGTTGGTCGGATATACCATTCCTTTCCTTGGTGCCATTGTCAGGTATCGCATCATTTTTGAAACCTTATTCCTTGTGCTAATCGCCCATAGCATTGATTGGAAGCGCATAACTCCATCCACATATAAAAATAAATTATAATATAAATAAAAAAGGCTTGTAGCGTTTTTTTTCTTGTGCATCTACGCCGGAAAGGAATTATTTTTGCACTTTCCCCGAAGTTTTTCCACATTTTGCGTAAAGATTTATTGAATTTTCCCTAAAATGCCGCACATTTGCCTTTCTAAAAAAAGTCTATATTATGCAGTCATTACGTTTCAAAGCCATTGATAATCTTACTGCCAATTCTGAGGGTAAGGACGCTTCACCGTCCAGGATTACTGCCATCTTTGGTGAAAATGTTTTCTCCCTGAAAACAGCCAGGGAATACTTGAGTGATGAAGCTTACAAAAGCCTCGTGAGTTCGATGAAATCCGGGCATCGTATCGACCGTACCATGGCCAGCCAGATCGCTGCAGGGATACGCAAATGGGCTGAGAGTAAAAATGTAACCCACTTTACACACTGGTTCCAACCTTTGACCGGAACTTCGGCGGAGAAGCATGATTCATTTTTTACATTGAAATCAGACGGCACTGCCCTCGAACAATTTGAAGCAGATGCCCTGGTTCAACAGGAGCCTGATGCTTCTTCTTTCCCCAGCGGCGGATTAAGGGCCACTTTTGAAGCCCGCGGATATACTGCCTGGGATCCGAATTCACCGGCATTTATCATGGAAACAGGTAATGGCAGAACGCTTTGCATTCCTACCATCTTTGTATCCTATACTGGAGAGTCGCTTGATTATAAAGCACCATTGTTGAAGTCTATTGAGGCCCTGAACAAGGCGGCAGTAGATGTATGTAATTACTTTGACAGGAATGTCAACAGGGTATATGCCACACTGGGATGGGAACAGGAATATTTTGTGATCGATGAAGGTCTGGCTAATGCACGACCCGATATTGTTATGACAGGCCGCACCGTATTTGGCCATACGCCGGCAAAAGGACAACAACTCGAAGACCATTATTTTGGATCCATTCCGGAAAGAGTCTATGCGTTTATGCGCGATTTTGAAAACGAAGGTTATAAGCTCGGCATTCCATTGCGGACCAGGCATAATGAAGTAGCTCCTGCACAATTTGAGTGTGCTCCCATATTCGAAGAACTGAACCTTGCGGTTGATCATAATACCCTACTCATGGACGTTATGACTAAAGTTGCCAAAAGGCATAAGCTGAAAGTACTGTTGCATGAGAAACCATTCGCAGGCATTAACGGAAGTGGTAAGCACAACAACTGGAGCATGGCAACGGATACCGGGATCAACCTCCTGGCACCCGGTAAGACACCAAAGACCAACCTTATGTTCCTGGCCTTTTTTGTGAACACCATCAAAGCTGTTCATGATCATGCCGACCTACTCCGTTCTGCTATCGCATCTGCAGGAAATGACCACAGGCTCGGTGCAAACGAAGCGCCACCTGCAATCATTTCTGCTTACATCGGTCACTACCTAAGTAATGTGCTGAACGAAGTGGAAAGCAGGGTTGGAGAAAAATTCGATGAGCAGGATGAAGTAATGCTGAAACTTGATATACACAAAAGTATTCCTGAACTGCTACTCGACAATACAGACCGCAACCGTACTTCCCCATTTGCCTTTACAGGTAATAAATTTGAATTCAGGGCCGTAGGTTCTGAAGCCAATTGCGCAAACGGGATGACAGTACTCAATACCATTATGTCTGAAACGCTGACCAACTTCAAAAAAGAAGTTGATACACTGATTGAAAAAGGTGATAAGAAGGAAGTTGCGGTAATGCATGTGATCAAGGACTATATTAAATCGAGCAAAAAAGTTTTGTTTGAAGGAGATGGATATTCAGACGAATGGCAGGCAGAAGCAGCAAGGCGTGGATTACCTAATGTAAAGACCACCCCTCCTGCACTGGATGCTATGGTAACTGAAAAAGCCAAGACACTATTTGCAAAACATAATATCTATACGCACGCGGAATTGGAAGCCCGCCATGAAATTGAACTGGAAAAATACATCAAAAGGGTTCAGATCGAAGGCCGCGTGATCGGGGACCTTGCCGGAAACCATATCCTGCCTGCCGCTATCCGATACCAGAATGTACTGATCAATAATATCAGGGGACTGAAGGACCTGGGCATTGATAAATCATCGTACGAAGCACAGCTCAATGTATTGACAGAAATTTCGGAACACATTAACAAAGTGCAGTTGATTGCAGAAAAAATGACCGAAGCAAGAAAAGCTGCCAATGCGTTAACCGGTTCAAGGGAAAAAGCCGTTGCCTATTGTGATCAGGTGAAACCCTACTTCGACGAGATTCGTTACAGCGTAGATAAACTTGAATTATTGGTGGATGACTCAGAATGGGAACTTCCAAAATACAGGGAACTGTTATTCCTCAGATAAACATTAAAAAAGTCCCGCGAGGGACTTTTTTAGGTTAATGTGGTATTGCGTTGATGCGATAGTGTGCTGATGAAAGCATGTGCTGATGTGCATGAGCAAATTTCACGACATACCGATGCTATTATTTCCTGATGCGATGATGAGGTGAGCAGACTTAACGACATGCCGATGCTATTATATCCTGATGCGCTGATGAGGTTAAACAGACGTGTTGATGGGTGACGTGATGTCTGACGTGCCGGCTTGTTGATGAACAGGTGAAAATGTGAAGGGCAAATTTTCACATTTACATCTCCACATTTACCAATTCCCACATTCCCACATTATGGTTTAAATGAATCACGCTTCGCGTGATTCATTTAAACCATAACAAAGCTTTCCATAAACTTGGTGGTGAAATTTCCTTTTTTGAAATCTTCATTTTTCAGCAACTGCTGATGAAATGGAATGGTTGTTTTAACGCCTTCGATCACATATTCACTTAAAGCACGGCTCATGGTATTGATAGCTTCCTCACGGGTACGGGCAACCGCAATTATCTTGGCAATCATGGAATCATAATACGGGGGAATGGTGTAACCGGCATAAACGTGTGTATCGATACGGATACCGTGCCCGCCGGGCTGGTGCATTACGGTAATTTTCCCGGGGCTGGGCCTGAAGTCGTTGTATGGATCTTCAGCATTTATCCTACATTCAATGGCATGCATGGAAGGATAATAATTAACGCCTGTAATGGGTTCACCGGAAGCGATCTTGATCTGTTCCTTAATCAGGTCGTAGTTGGTGACTTCTTCTGTAACACAATGTTCAACTTGTATCCGGGTGTTCATTTCCATGAAATAGAAATTCCGGTGCTTGTCGACCAGGAATTCAATGGTCCCTACGCTTTCATAGTTAATGGCAGATGCTGCTTTAACGGCCGCATCCCCCATTCTTTCCCTAAGTTCGGGTGTCATAAAAGGCGATGGAGATTCTTCCACCAGTTTTTGGTGGCGGCGCTGTATGGAACAGTCGCGCTCGCTCAGGTGGCATACTTTTCCATAACGGTCGCCTGCAATCTGTATCTCAATATGCCTGGGATCTTCCACGAATTTCTCCATGTAGATTCCATCATTTTTAAAAGAGGCTGCAGCCTCTGCCTTGGCATTATTATAGGCTTTTTCGATTTCTGATTCTTCCCACACCACCCTCATTCCTTTTCCCCCTCCGCCGGCGGTTGCTTTTAGGATCACGGGATATCCAATCTCTTTGGCCATGCCCTTCGCTTCACTCACGCTTTCTAACAGTCCTTCAGAACCTGGAATGACTGGAACTCCTGCCCTGATCATTGTTTCTTTGGCCGTTATTTTGTCGCCCATTGCCCTTATTTGTTCGGGGGTAGGACCAATAAACTTGATGTTATATTCTCCGCATATTTCTGCGAATTTGGCATTCTCTGCGAGGAAACCATATCCTGGATGCACTGCATCAGCATTAGTGATTTCAGCAGCTGCCATAAGGTGTGGAATATTCAAATAGGATTCACTGCTTGAAGCCTTGCCAATGCAAACGGCTTCATCGGCAAACCTTACATGAAGGCTGTCTTTGTCTGCCGTTGAGTAAACAGCCACCGTTTTGATTCCCATTTCCCTGCACGTACGGATCACGCGTAAAGCAATCTCACCACGGTTGGCAATCAATATTTTTTTAAAACCTGTAATAGAGTTCTTGGTCATAGTTTGGATATGAGATGAACGTTAGGCCTTCGGCCGATGGCAGTAAACAAATATCAGGAAGGTTCTACGAGGAATAAGGGCTGATCATATTCTACTGGTGAAGCATCTTCTACGAGTACCTTTACGATACGGCCTGATATTTCACTTTCGATCTCATTAAAAAGCTTCATAGCCTCAATGATACAGACCACTTTTCCAGGAGCTACTTCATCCCCAATTTCCGCCAGGATGGGTTTATCGGGGGAAGGCCTTCGGTAGAATGTTCCGATCATCGGACTTTTTATAGTGATCAGGTTATCGGTTTTAGGGGCTGCCGAGACTTTCTCTTCAAGCATACGCGGTTCAGCGGAAGATGGTGCGGCCGACATATAAACCGGGGCCTGTTGAATTTGTGGTTGCGGTGCATAAGAAACCACGCGCTCATCCTTTTTCTGTTTGATGGTGATCTTAAAATCGCCTTCTTCAATGGTGAGTTCACCAATGTTCGACTTATTGATCATTTTGACGAGATCCTGTATTTGTCTGAAATCCATGGAAGCCAATTTAAATCGTTTTGGTTGCGGCCCTGAGGGTGCTAAGGTATGCCTTTATCTATTCCAAGGTTATCTTAATTTCAGCGAAAATCAACAAAAAATGGGCAAAAACGCTATTTTTTTGCCCATTTCTAGTAAAAATCTTATGTTTTTTACTCTTTCACCCGTTCAATATACTCTCCTGTTTTAGTATTAATCCTGATCATATCACCTTCGTTGACAAACAAGGGAACCATTACCGTAGCACCAGTATCAACGCTAGCAGCCTTCAGCGTACGGGTGGCTGTGTCACCACGTAATCCGGGTTCTGAATAGGTAACACGAGACACAATTTTATCCGGTAATTCAACGCTCATAACTGTTTCTGACTCCGTATTGATAAGTACAGAAACTTCCTGGTCGTCAGAAAGAAACTGTGGTGCGTCGATCATTTCTTCCTGCAGGGCAATCTGCTCAAAGGTTTCGTTATCCATAAAATTATAGCCGGAATCGTCTTTATACAGGAATTGATAATTTTTTCGCTCCACCCTCACCGGATAGATAGTATCGCCTGAATTCCAGGTCTTTTCAATGGAGCGTTTATTGTCAACCCCCTTTAATTTCGCCCATACTTTTGCGGCCGCCCTTGCGGTTTTGTTTTCACCAAATTCTACTATGGTGTATAGACTTCCGTCAAGTTTGATGATCATTCCTCTGCTGATGTCAGACGTATTTGCCATAAGTTAAATTTACTGTTCCGGGGCGCAAAACTAAGTAAAATTACCGCGCAACGAAGTTTTTGCATTTATTTAGAATCTCCTTACCACTAATACGAATACCTTTATGAAAATGTGTGCATGAGGATTTTTACGCTTTTGTTTTTATTGGTCCCATTTTGCTCTCCCGCCCAGGAAGATGATGCGCCTTACCTGAAAAATCCGGTATTGCCGCAGTTTAGCATACTGAATACAGATAGTACGAGTTGGTTCACCACAAGGGATATTCGCAATGGTGCACCAGTCATGATCATGCTGTTCAGCCCTGATTGTGAGCACTGTAAAGACCAGGCTGCAACAATTGTGAAAAACATGGATAAGTTGAAGAATACAGAGATCGTCATGTCAACATTTCAGCCTGTCCATAAAATGAAAGAATTCTGCAATATCTATAAATTGGCACAGTATCCCAATGTACATGTGGGGCGGGACGTAAAATATTTCTTTGGTCCTTTTTACCGTATGAAGTACTCACCTTTTGTCGCCATCTATAGCAAAGACCGTAAACTGGTCAGGGTCTTTGAAGGCGGAGCGAAAATTGACAAGCTCCTCGAAGCACTCAACGTCAATAACTAAAATCATCTTTTTTTCACCTGCTCGAAGAGGGTAATTCAACTATATTTGGCCTTCAAATCATTTACATGAAAGTAACCGTTGTTGGTGCTGGTGCCGTAGGTGCAACCACCGCAGATAATATTGCCCGCAAAGAATTATGTCATGAACTCGTACTTCTCGACATCAAAGAAGGCCTGGCCGAAGGAAAGGCGCAGGATATGATGCAAACTTCCACCCTGCTTGGTTTTGATACCAGGATTACCGGAAGTACTAATGATTACGCTAAAACCAAAGGAAGTGACGTGGTGGTGATTACCTCAGGCATTCCGCGTAAGCCGGGGATGACAAGGGAAGACCTTATCGGAACCAATGCCGGTATTGTACGTGGTGTTTGCGAAAACATTTTGACATATTCCCCCGAGGCAATCATCATTGTGATCAGTAACCCGATGGATACCATGACCTACCTTGCCCTGCAGTCAACCGGTATCCCAAAGAACCGGATCATTGGTATGGGTGGTATTCTTGACAGCAGTCGTTTTAAATATCAACTTAGCCAGCGCCTCGGATGCAGTCCGGCCGACCTTAATGCCGTAGTTATTGGCGGTCATGGTGATACCACCATGATTCCATTGATCCGTCACGCCACATGGAATAGTACTCCGGTCAGCACTTTCCTCAGCAACGAAGAACAGAAGCAGGTGGTTGCAGACACCATGGTTGGTGGTGCAACACTGACAAAACTTATCGGTACATCGGCATGGTATGCACCAGGCGCAGCCGGTGCGGCACTAGTTGAATCCATCGTTCGCGATGAGAAAAAATTATTTACATGCTGCGTAGCACTGGAAGGAGAATATGGTCAGAAAGACATTTGCCTCGGTGTTCCGGTGGTTATCGGTAAAAATGGCTGGGAAAAGATTATTCCATTCGAACTCAATGCAGAAGAACAGGAATTGTTTGCCAAAAGCGCAGATGCTGTCAGGAACATGAATGACGTGCTGAAAACGCTTGCCTAAAAAGAATTCATTGAGTATCAACCAGAAATCCACGGATTACACCGTGGATTTTTTTTTACAAAAATATTTCATCACTGTGGGCGTTTATATGGCTTAATCCTATTCCCATGATCAGGTACCTCAACAGTCCCCTGAAGGTGGCTGGCATCCTGTTTACTGTAAGCGGAATACTGCTGCTGACCCTGACCAATAGCTTTTATAACCTAATGGGAGTTTCCATTTCGTTTTTGGGCCTGATCGTACTGGCTACGGAATGGATGTTGCAAAAAACATTTACCAAACAAAGACGCAGCCTTGGTTTTGAACTGTTTCTGACCTTCATCATCTGCATAGTGGCCATCCTGATGCTGCTGGATTATATGGGAATAATTTCCATGCAATATTTACTTTGATTTAATGCATCAGTTCATTCACATGCCAAATGATGGCATTTAGGTCATGTTCTTCCATACACTTAAAATGTTTCAGCGGGCATTTGTCATACCCTATTTTTGAACAGGGCCTGCATGCCAGCCCATTCACTTCCGCACGGTAATCAGCAACACTACCAGGACCATAATGAGCATACATCCCAAACCCAGGTATCGTATTCCCCCACACCGAAACCATCGGTTTTTGAAATGCAGCGGCGATATGCATCAGCCCGGTATCATGAGTGATCACCATCACAGACTGCTTAACCAGTGAGGCAGACTGATTAAGGTTAAACATCCCACAAGTGTTGACCACGTGTGTTCCGGCGTTCAATGCCAGTTCATCACCCGACGATCTTTCTTCCGGACCACCTAATAAAACCACAGGAAAAGGTATTTTTTTCAGTAGTTCAAGCATTTTATGGGGAGGCAAACGCTTGGTGTAATGGGCTGCGCCCGTGACCATGGCTATGTACTTACCGCTAAGGATAGGCGAAACTAAAGACGGAACCACTTCATCGGCCGATGGTATAAAAAAATCCAATCCCGCGCCATCATTCTCCACGCCAAATGCAGATACGGTTTGCAGGTATCGTTCTATAATATGCTCATCCGGTAAACGATTCCACTTCAATGCGGTCATCAACCATTTTTCTATATTGAGCTTGTTGAAAGAAAAAGCTTTAACCTGTAAGGCTGATTTTATTTTCAGGGTGCGAAGGTTATGGTGAAGATCGATCACCACGTCAAATTTTTCTGCCTTTAGCGCATCGATAGTGTCATTGATATCGTTGTGCCATAGATGAACCTTGTGTATATACGGGTTCGAAGAAACAATACATGAGAAATTTTTTTTCACGAGGTAGTGAATGACTGCCCCTGGGACCTGTTGATTAAGGCAACGAATCACAGGTGTGGTAAGTACGATGTCACCGATAGAAGAAAGCCGTATGATCAGAAATTTCATCAGGTCTAAATTATCTTGAATTTCATCAGGTCTAAGGTATCTGAAATCTCATGAGGTCGAAGTTCGCCGGAATGTTATGCGTTTTTAGTAGCAGATCTTTACCTGGTCTCATTGATCAGGGATACATTTACTCCGACTCTATATAGTCAAGGTCCTTATGAAATGTTTCTTCTGTAAACCAGGCCGAAGTGATGGCAATCAGCATAACGATCACTGCCGTCACCATGCCGCTTTGCACCATACTCCATTTCCAGGTTTGCTGAAATACGTTCACGAACATCAGGTTAATCAGGGGTAGTGCACCCCTAACCATATTGGGAATGGTGGTAGCTGCGGTGGCCCTGAGATTGGTTCCGAATTGTTCCGCTCCCATAGTCACAAAAATAGCCCAGAAACCTGTGCTGAATCCTAATACAGTACAGGCGAAATACATCGTTGCATCTGTATGATTGGCTTTACTGAAATAAAATATTATAGATGCCACAGTAAACGCATAAAAAAGAAACAGCGCTTTCTTCCTGCTCTTAAAATACTGGCTTACAAAACCGATGAGGATATCACCCACAGCAATCGCTGAATAGGCATACATAATGGCTTTGCCTGAATCAATAGAATTCTCTCCATAAAGCTGGGTGGCGAAACGGTTGCTCAGGTTAACAAGTATACCGATTACATACCATGTTGGTAATCCGATGAGAATGGCCAGCATATACTTCCTGAATCGCGTTTTGTTGTTGAAGAACATCAATACATTCCCACGGCTTACATTCTGTGTCCGGACACTGTTGAACATTCCGCTTTCGGCTACGCTTATCCGTAGTAACAGCAGAACAATGCCCAGTCCGCCCCCGATCTTATAACACAGCCGCCAGTCCCCCGATACCTTATAAATCAGGTACGCGAACACCGCGCCGAATAGTCCTATGCCTGCAACCAGTGAAGTGCCGATACCCCGTTTTGTTTTCGGAAGGAGTTCGCTCACAAGCGTTATACCGGCACCAAGTTCTCCTGCAAGGCCTATACCTGCAATAAATCTAGCTGATGCATATTGATTAACGGTGGTAACAAAACCCGTAAAAAAATTCGCCACGGAATATAGCAGGATGGATCCGAATAAAACACTTAACCGTCCTTTTTTGTCGCCCATGATGCCCCAGATGATTCCGCCGATGAGCAACCCGACCATTTGCCAGTTGATGATTTTTGTACTTGCCGCCAACATGTCGGCGTCTGTGACATGTAGCCCGCGCAGGCTGGGTTCCCTGACGATAGTGAACAGCAAAAGATCATATATGTCAACAAAATAGCCAAGGGCGGCAACGATCACCGCAATGTTTAAAACGGAAGGCTGGGCTTTGGTCATGCCTCTTTATTTTCTGATATGTCATCTGTCCTCGCTTCATGCTTTTTACCCCCGGTGATCAGCTTGATGATAACGGGTGCAGTAGTCACCAGGATGATGCCAAGCACGATGAGTTCGAGATGTTTTTTGATGTCAATATCGAAGGTATTTAGAAAAAATTTATAGAGATAATGACCGGCAAAAAGCATAGATATGG
>JANMMA010000266.1:0-1769 GCA_031372815.1 Sphingobacteriales bacterium | reverse complement strand
ATTTTATTGATTATCAACTAAATAGTAACTATGTTTCGATTCCCCACGAGACTACAAATAAAAAAAGACTGCCGCAGACGGCAGTCTTTTTTTTTATGTACTTGATTATTTTAAAACTTGTAACCAAAGGATAGACCCGCATAATAAGGGATGAAGTCGCCATTTCCAAAAATAGGGCAGATAAACGCCCTGAACGTAAATCCTCCACTTATCGGCTGCAATCGATAGCCAAAAATGAGGTGGCCAAATAACTCAGAAAATGTACCATCACCATCACCCGTTCCGAACACCGGAGTCACACCACCACCTATTTCAAAGTAATGCCTTGTGTCCTTGCCTAACAGGTAGTTGATACCAACCGGAACAAAGACGACACCTTCTCCATCAATACTATATCCTCCGACGCCTATGCGTCCACCTATACCTCCTTCTCTGCCTGAAAAACGAGTGTCATAATTGAAGGAAGCAATTCCAGGGCCACCCAGTTCAAAATAAACAGATTGAGCTGATTGGGCGGACGCAAAATGAAAAGCCCCTATGGCTACACAAAAAATAAAAAGAATTTTTTTCATATGGTTTGTTTGTTGATTTTACAAATTTCAATAGTGCATTTCGAAGTCCTTTGTATCCCTTTCTCAAGAAATCATTCCTGTTGCATATCACCTCGTTAAGGAATCACCTAAAGATAGAATAATATGTTTTAATCCCCAGGGTTCGTTCTCCCCTTTCAATTTTTTTCAGGAAAACGATTGTGCTCAACTTTTTTCTAACCTTAGAATTGTTTTTAACATATTTTTAATGTAGTCTGTTAGGCTCTCGTTAATGTTTTATCTTGTACGAGATTTATCCAACATTCTATTCTATTATGAAAATTACGTCCAATTTCGACAGTGGCAACATTGAACTCGTTCGTCTTGATGAAGCTAAAAATGATATCCAATTGAAAATCCGCAAGGATACCAATTCTGATTTTTTCCAATGGTTTCATTTCAGGCTCACAGGGGCCGAGAATAAAAACTGCACGCTTTCTATTGTCAATGCAGGAAAGTCTTCTTATCCATCTGGCTGGCCAAATTATAACGTGTGTGCATCTTATGACCGTCAGGAATGGTTTCGCGTACCAACAACTTTTACAAAAGGGGTTCTGAAGTTTCATTTCAAGCCTAAATACAATTCTGTCTATTTCGCTTACTTCGCTCCCTACTCGTATGAGCGACATTTGGATTTAATTCACCAGGCGCAACTATCCGAAGATGTCACCATGGAAGTAGTCGGTAAGACTTTTCTCGGGCGCGATATTGAAATGCTCATCGTCGGAAGACCGCGTAGAAATAAAAAGAATATCTGGATTATAGCACGCCAACATCCCGGCGAGCCAATGGCTGAATGGTTCATTGAGGGTTTTCTTGCACGCCTTTTGGATACTGATGATGCTGTATCACGAAAGCTGCTGGAGGAAGCAGTTTTCTATGTCGTACCCAATATGAATATTGACGGTGCTATTGCAGGCAATTTACGCGCCAGCGCATCCGGTGCCAATCTCAACCGTGAATGGCACCGGCCTACTAAAAAATATAGCCCGGAAGTATTTTATGTCCGCAACAGAATGGATGAGACAGGTGTAGACCTTTTACTGGATGTGCATGGCGATGAGGAAATTCCCTATAATTTTATTGCCGCCTCTGAAGGTATCCCAGGTTACAGTGAATACCTGGCCTATATGGAAAGCCAGTTTATTGAACACTGGATGGACACCTGTCCGGACTTCC
>JANMMA010000263.1:0-3205 GCA_031372815.1 Sphingobacteriales bacterium | reverse complement strand
AACATGATACAGAATTCAAAACCTACCTGCAACGCATACGCGCTTATGCAATCGATATGGAAACCGCAACCATTTTTTCGGTTGGTTTCTATAACCGAATCCCAACAGGTGCACTTTTGCTGATCAGTGACCAGCCCATGGTGCCTGATGGCGTTAAAACTGAAGAAAGCGATAAAAAAGTGACGTCAGATTTTGTTCAGCTTCACCTTAAGATCGGCATTGATTCATTAAAGCAGTTGATAAATAATGGGCTTACGGTGAAACACCTGAGATTCTGATAATGGGTAAGCCTTTATTACATATCAATAACCTCAATATTCATTTCAACTCAGAAGCGGGCGATTTCCACGTACTGAAAAATGCTTCGTTTACCGTAAACCGCGGAGAGATTGTAGCGGTAGTCGGCGAATCTGGTTCTGGCAAATCCATAACAGCACTTTCCATTTTACGATTACTTCCCCCTTCCGCAAAATATTCTTCCGGCAATGTGCTATTTAGTGAAGATGGTATCCAGGAACAGGATATGCTCAAATGCGACGATAGCACATTACGTAAAGTCAGGGGCAACCGGATCTCCATGATTTTCCAGGAACCCATGACATCGCTGAATCCACTGATGACATGTGGCAAACAGGTCATGGAATCAATTATGCTTCACCAACAGGTCAATCAGAATGAAGCCAGGCACAAAGTGTTGGGCTTGTTTGAAAAAGTTCAATTGCCTGATGCTTCAGGTATGCTTACGCGTTACCCACACCAGTTAAGCGGTGGACAAAAACAGCGGGTTATGATTGCCATGGCTATGTCTTGCAAACCGTCACTACTTATTGCAGACGAACCCACGACCGCACTTGACGTTACCGTACAAAAAACTATACTTCAACTGATCCGCAACCTTCAACAGGAAGAAAACATGGGTGTGATCTTTATTACTCATGACCTCGGACTCGTAGCAGAAATTGCTGATCGTGTGGTAGTCATGCTTAAGGGCGAAATTGTTGAAGAAGGCGTCGTGAATAATATTCTTAACCAACCAAAACATCCATATTCGAAAGCATTGCTGGAATGCAGACCAGCACTTCATGCCAAAGGAAGCAGGCTACCGGTTGTCAATGATTTTATTGATGCGGAAAACAAGTCTATTGTTGGAATGGATGCAAAAAACCAGTCTGTTGTTGGTGATTTTCCCGATGCAAAAAGGCAATTATTTGCTGTCCATAATGAAAGTACGGTTGGCTTACCTTCCCTCGAGCCGGCATATAACGCTCCTCCCCTGGTTGAAGTAAGAAACCTTAAAGTCTGGTTTTCGGGAAAGAAAAATTTCCTTGGTAAAGCATTGTCTTTTACCAGGGCCGTAGATGATGTTAGCCTTGACATTTATGAGAAAGAAACACTTGGCCTGGTGGGTGAATCGGGCTGTGGAAAAACAACCTTGGGAAGAGCATTATTGCGATTGGTGAAGCCATATTCCGGCTCCATAAAGTATAAAGGTCATGATTTTCTTGCCCTGGATGAAAAAGCTCTTAAGCCCTTAAGAAAAGACATCCAGATAATTTTCCAGGATCCTTATTCCTCGCTCAATCCAAGAATGTCCATTGGCAATGCCATTGAAGAAGCCATGCAGGTGCATGCATTATGGAACAATAAAACGACCCGAAGAGAGAAGACAGTTGAGTTGCTGGAAAAAGTTGGATTGCAGGCCGACCACTATTACCGGTATCCCCATGAATTTTCCGGCGGACAGCGACAGCGGATAGGAATAGCAAGGGCACTTTCATTGGATCCGGGGTTTGTGGTCTGCGATGAATCTGTGTCGGCACTGGATGTAAGTGTGCAGGCCCAGGTACTGAACCTATTGAATGATTTGAAAAAAGAGTATGGTTTTACCGTCGTGTTCATCTCCCACGACTTGTCCGTCGTACACTTTATCAGCGACAGGATCATGGTAATGAACAAAGGCAGGATCGAGGAATCAGGGCCGTCTTCAGAAGTGTTCAACAACCCGAAAACGGACTATACAAGCCGTTTGATATCCGCTATCCCGGGAAGAAAATGGGGATAAAGGCGATTAATTCTCCATCAGGATTACCGATTTTTTTTGTTACCTTCGCCCGCTCAAATATGCCTTTCCATGGACAAATCTGGTGCCGTAAGATCAGGTTTGGCTTGCGAAATCCATTCAATCTTTACTTCACCGTACGGTTTGTTTCATGAAGGCAGTTTAATAAAAGTAAACATTCATGAAATTATCCCAATTCAGGTTCGACCTTCCCCTTAACCTTATTGCCCAGTATCCAGCCAAGAAAAGAGAAGACGCACGTATGATGGTGGTTCATCGTAAAACAGGCATTATTGAGAACAGGCATTTCCGTGACATCCAGGAATATTTTGACGACAAAGACGTATTTGTAGTAAACAACACCAAAGTGTTTCCCGCAAGAATGTATGGCAGGAAAGAAAAGACAGGTGCGAAGATCGAAGTTTTCCTACTTCGTGAATTAAACAAGCAGAACAGGCTTTGGGATGTAATTGTTGATCCGGCAAGAAAGATTCGGGTAGGAAACAAACTATATTTCGGCGATACTGATGAACTCGTTGCTGAAGTTATAGACAACACTACATCACGCGGTAGAACCATCAGGTTTCTTTTTGACGGTCCGGAAGAAGACTTCAAAAGAGTACTCAATTCACTCGGTGAAACACCACTTCCAAAATATATTAAGCGTAAGCCAGACGAAGAAGACAGGATACGCTTCCAGACTGTTTATGCAAAGCATGAAGGTGCAGTAGCAGCACCAACTGCGGGTTTACACTTCAGCATTGAACTGATCAAGAAACTTGAGATCAAGGGTATTCGTTTCGCTGAAGTAACACTTCATACCGGACTTGGTACGTTCAGGCCTATTGAAGTGGAAGATCTAAGCAAACATAAAATGGATGCTGAATTCTATCAGATCGAAGACCAGGCATGCAAAATAGTCAACAAGGCAAAAACAGAAGGACATCGTATATGTTCTGTAGGAACTACAACGATGAGAGCACTGGAAACATCATTTACGGCAGATAAACTGTTGAAACCTTCTGAGGGGTGGACCAATATTTTTATCCATCCGCCCTATAACTTTTCCATATCTGATGCACTGATCACCAATCTGCACCTGCCTAAAACCAGCTTGCTGATCATGACCTGTGCATTTGCGGGATA
>JANMMA010000220.1:0-5697 GCA_031372815.1 Sphingobacteriales bacterium | reverse complement strand
GCAGAACCTTGGCAGAAGTATATGACCGGTTCTCTTGACGAGGTCAGGCTATATAGCAAAGCGTTGACTGATGACGAGATCAAAGCGCTATATGACCTCGAAAAAGCAGGCAGATAATTAATGCCCGATTAAATAAAAAAGAGGTTGCTATCCAGGCAACCTCTTTTCTAACTTTACGCCATGACTATCCGTTCCTTTTTCATTTTCCTGTTTGTTTATACATTTTCTGCATGTAACAAGCAAGATGGGCAGGTTGTAACACCCCCGGTTGTTGAGAACTTTAGCTTTGAGAATGTTTTCATCAATGGTGTGAGTGCTATCCAAAAACAAAATGGTGTAAACGCTGTTCCAGTTATCAGTATAAAATTTAACAACGCCCTAAATGTACAGTCGGCCCAGCAAAACATAACACTCACCAATGAACAGGGTATCAAAATTCTTTCCAACTACAATTTTGAAAACGGTGACAGTACCGTAAAGCTCCAGCCGCAAAGCGCACTTGCTTACTTCAGCAACTTTAAAATAATTATTGGTCCTGCTCTTGTTGCAAAAAGTAATGTTGTCATCAGTACACCTTCAAGTTTTGCATTTCTAACGGCCCTTGATATTTCTGATAAATTTCCACGGATCACCGATGCACAATTGCTGGATTCTGTGGAACGGAGAACCTTATCATATTTTTGGGAATTCGGCCATCCTGTAAGTGGTATGGCGCGTGAGAGAAATTCCAGTGGAGACCTGGTTACCACCGGTGGAACAGGTTTTGGTATCATGGCCATTATTGCGGGCGTTAACAGGGGATTTATCACACGTTCAGAAGGGCGCGATAGAATTTTAAAAATCAGTGAATTTTTGCTCACTAAATGTACGCGCTACCATGGCGCTTTTGCACACTGGGTCAACGGTGCAAATGGCAGCACCATTCCTTTTAGCACCAATGACAACGGGGGCGACCTCGTGGAGACGTCTTACCTCATCCAAGGCCTGCTTTCTGCAAGGCAATATTTTGACCAGGCTGATCCTACGGAAACCGCGCTGAGAACAAAGATAAATCAGGTATGGGAAGATGTGGAGTGGGATTGGTATAGAAAAAATAATGAGAATGTGCTGTACTGGCACTGGAGTGCCGACAAAGGTTTTGCGATGAATGTAAAAATACAGGGCTGGAATGAAACACTCATTACTTATGTGCTTGCCGCTTCTTCACCAACGCATCCAATTCCTGCTGAAGTTTATGACCAGGGTTTTACAAGAAACGGCGCAATGAAAAACGGAGCTTCTTATTACGGTTATTCCTTACCGTTAGGCCCCTCCAATGGAGGACCATTGTTCTTTGCACATTATTCTTTCCTGGGCATTGATCCAACCGGACTTAAAGATAAATATGCCGACTACGAAGTGCAGGTTCGAAATCACAGCCTGATCAATTATACTTATTGTATTGCCAATCCAAAAAAACATTATGGGTATAGTGATTCATGCTGGGGTTTAACTGCCAGTGACAATTCAACGGGATATTCAGCACACGAGCCCAATAATGATCCCGGTGTGATTAGCCCCACCGCGGCGCTGTCTTCCATGCCTTATACGCCTGCTCAATCTACGGCAGCCATGCACTATTTTTATTATAAACTGGGGGACAAGATATGGAAGCAGTATGGGTTTGTAGACGCTTTCGAGCTCAACCGGCCCTGGTTTGCCAATTCATTCCTGGCCATTGACCAGGGGCCTATCGTGGTCATGATTGAAAACCATCGCACTGGTCTTCTGTGGAATCTGATGAAGAATTGTCCTGAGTTAAAAGCGGGATTAAAAAAACTTGGATTTACAGCGCCGTATTTATAATTACGGATTGCGGATTGCGGATAAGCGGATTAGCGGATTAGCGGAATGTCGGATTAGCGGACTAGCGGAACTGTATCCGCAAATGCGGATTTGGTGACATTACCTTTTTTAATTTCGCCCAGGGTTATGCTTAACTAAGTATATCATTTTTTAATTCCTGTGGTCCTGCAGTTACCCTACAAACAGCCATTACCACATTTCATTCACCACATTATCGCAATACCGCATCACCACATTATTAAACTACAGTGGCGAAAAAACGTTTCGCCAATGTAGTTTGATTCAACACATTATCGCAATACCGCATCACCACATTATCAAACTACAATGGCTAAACAACGTTTCGCCACTGTTGTTAATTCTTTTTCTTTCCGAACAAACGTTTAAAAAATCCTTTTTTCTTTTTTGTTGTATCGCTTTCAGCGTTCTTATCTGCCGGCTTCACTTTGTCGGGTTTATCTTCGTCTTCTATTTTTTTAGATTCCGTTGTAACCTTTTCTGTACCATCACTTACCGGAACATCAATAAAAGCTGACTCTGATCCGCTGCCAACATCCTCACCTTCTGCCGGTGGTGGCTGGTCGCCCTGGGTGAGTGCTTCGTAATCATACACTGCTTCGTTTTGCAGTATTGTTGGAACAACAAATTTTGCAGCAGGATCAATGGCGAGTGTTTTGTCTTTATAAATTTCCTGGAAAAAATAACCCCATGCTGGCATCGCCATCTGTGCGCCACCAGTTGTATTTAACAACCTAAGTAGTGGGTCATCTGCACCCACCCACACACCAGCCAGAAGTTGTGGTGTGAAGCCTATAAACCATCCATCTGCGTTATCATTGGTGGTGCCGGTTTTTCCGGCTACTTCGCTGGTGATTCCATACGAACCACGCAATGCACGTCCTGTACCAAAATCTACTACACCCTGCATCATTTTGGTCATTACATAAGAATCGGCCTCACTGATCACTTCTTTACTTTCTGGCGTGAAGCTGGCAAGCACATTTCCATTACGGTCTTCTATACGCGAAATAAAGATTGGTTTAACATTGAAGCCACGACCGGGAAACATGGTATAGGCGCGCACCATTTCAAACAAAGAGATGTCGGCTGAACCTAAGGCAATAGAAGGTACTGCAGGAATATTGCTTTCTATGCCACACAACTGCGCAAAATCTACTGTGCGTTGTACGCCAAGCTGATTGATCAGGAACACGGCACCCGGGTTCCTGGAGTATGCGAGGCAAACTGCCATGGGACCACCTTTACCTTCAATCACTTTATTTCCCATATTGATGGGACCAGCTGGAAACTCTGTTTGCGGGGTATATCCGTTCATCACGCCAACCGTATATAGGATGGGCTTGAACGTTGAACCTACCTGCCTTTTTGTATTGATATTAACGTGGTCAAATTTGAAACTCTTAAAATCAATTCCACCTACCCAAGCTTTTACTTCGCCATTATACGGGTCCACAGCAAGAAAACCGGTCTGCAGCATTTGCTTGTGGTATTTAATGGAATCAAGCGGGGTCATAATAGTATCTTTTTCCCTTTTTGAATTCCAGGCAAAAACCTTCATTGGAACTTTCTGGTGAAAAGATGCCCTGATCTCTTTTTCCGTCAGTTCATCTTCTTTCATACTTCTCCACCTGTCACTGATCTTCATTGCATTTTCCAAGATCGTCTTACCATCTTTAGTTGTCCAGATAGACCCGGTTTTGATGTTAGGCTGGTTGTTGAAAACCTTCTGCATATTCTGCATATGCCTGAAAACAGCGATCTCTGCGTATTCCTGCATAAGTGTATTGATGGTATTATATATTTTCAATCCGTATTTATAAATGTTATAAGGGTTGCCCGTTTTTGGGTTCTTATTTTCCTTACACCATTTTTTTATTTCATCCCGAAGTACTTCCCGAAAGTATGGTGCAATGCCCCCATTCTCATCCTGTTTTTTGTAATTCAGTTTAATGGGTTGCAGCTTTAACCTTTCAGCTTCGGCAGCAGGTAAAAAATCATTACGTACCATCTGGCTGATCACTGTGTTTCGCCTGTCCAGAGCAGCTTTGGGATTCCGGCGTGGATTGTAAATGGTATTTCCTTTAAGTAAACCTACGAGAACAGCAGATTCTTCCACACTCAGCCTTGCGGGTTCTTTTTGAAAATATGTTTTGGCCGCATTCCGAATGCCATATATTTCGTCACCATAACTTACCATATTGAGATAGAGGGACAATATTTCTTCCTTTGTAAAATTCCGTTCAAGTTTGATCGCAACAATCCATTCTTTGAATTTTTCAATGATCCTGATGGCTTTATTTTCTGAGCCCTGGTTCAGCAGGTTCTTTGCCAATTGTTGTGGTATCGGGCTTCCCCCGCCTTTTTGCCCGAGAAAAATGACTACCCTGGCAAGGCTTCGGATATCAATCCCGGAATGCTGGTAGAACCGTTCATCTTCAGTGGCGATCAATGCTTTCACTACATTTTGCGAGATGTCCTGGTATTTAACATTCGTTCTGTCTTTCAAATAGTATTTGCCCATCAGTGTTCCATCTGCTGCATAAATTTCGGATGATGATAACATGCTCGGATTTTCGAGCTCAGCAAGTGATGGAAGTTTTCCAAACACGCCAAAATTAACCATCACAATAAAGAGAAGGAAAAGTCCCCATACCAGGGCAAATAATTTCCAAAATGTTTTTACCGATGTTGACATATTAATAAATTGGTCGTCAGTGAATATTATTTACCAGAGAAATTTTGCCGGAATAATTTCAGGTACTCTTCCAGGTCCTTTTTATTTATCAGCAATTCAAGATTGGCGGAAGTGATGATAAAAAATGAAACTTTATCTTTCGGCATCCAAGGAAACAGATCCGTTGTTGCACTTGCTTTTATTTTCTCCAGATAATCAGATGCTTCTACTACGTTTGTAAAGGTTGAAATGGTCACCATTTTCCTGTTATCGTCCAGAACAACATTAGCCACGTCCAGCAGTTGATTATAATACTTTTCTTTGTTGAACCTGTTAATAGCATTTCTTGCTTCGTTCACATAAACGATGTCCACTTTGTTGAGTAAGAGGATAACCATGTGTTGATCTGCGGGTTTGAAAGAATATCCTTCCACCTTTTTGTCCATCACCGGCGCTCTAAATGTAGTTGTATCAGCCTTTGCCGGCAGTCCTTTACTTACAGGGGCTGTTACAACAGGCGCTCTCGTTTCGTTCTTCGTAACCTGTTCTTTAGGTTTGATCTTGACCGTTTCTTCCACCACTGCGAAACTATCCTCTTTGGCCTTTTCTACATTCAGGTTTGTGAGGTAATCTTCGATTTCAGTTCTTCTTTGCAATACTTCTATCATCGTGGCCGCCTTTGCACTAATGGGTGAGTCGGGATATAGTGCCATAAGATTTTTGAGCGTACCGATGGCCAGGCTGTCCTGCCTGGACTTTACATAGTACACTGATTCAATGTATAGTAGTTGCGGTGTCCAATAATTTTCACCATACAAACTATCTGCTTTTTTCTTTTCTGCAATGGCGTTGTTAAAATCTCCCTCTATGAAAGTATTGTAAATCTCTTCATACGTTTTTGTGGCCGATATTTTTAATGCAGTATTTTCTTTATCGATGCTTTTAGGATCATTGATCATCCTCAGGAATCGACTTTGGTTGAAATTTTGTGCCAGGTAATCTTTATAAAATTTTGCTTTGGCGGCATTATCTGCCTGTTGATGACAATAATATAACCCAAACAGCGCTTCTTCAGTATAAGGTGATGTAGGATACCTGTTTAGCAGTTCTTCATTATATTTTATCAGTGATTCACAGTCGCCTATTTTCTCCCTGAA
>JANMMA010000219.1:0-15008 GCA_031372815.1 Sphingobacteriales bacterium | reverse complement strand
TTTTCATTTTTATTGTTTATGATAATATGGATTTGTAATCCGTATGTGTAAATCTGTACCTAGAAGTAGTTCTTGATTTATTTGGTTTTGGTGGAGTGGATGTTCAAGAGGTTTTTGAAGTAATAGTTATATTTTCCTCTCTGGGTTCAACAATATTATTAACTCCATTTATTGGTTGTCTACTTACAAGCCATCCATATTTTGATAATCTTACCTTAATTAAATTTACAAAAGATACAGTATATGTACTGGGTACAATCCTGGTGCGCAGCGCCGGACAATCACTTTCCATTCAAGCCGGTACTTTAATAAAAGTTAAGAATAAACTTTCCATAACTATTCAGCCGGGGGCAACAATAGAGGCGGTAGGCACCCCTGAAGCGCCAATTGTCTTTACCAGTTATGCCCCAAAGGGAACAGCAGGCATTATTGGAAGCGATGGATCAGGGACAAATTTCTGGTATGGCATCAGGGTGTACGGAGATGCAGTATCTCAACCTACATTGAGTTCAGGTACGCTTGCTTATATACGGGTGGAATTTGCCGGGGGTGATGAAAATTTTGCCAATATTCCCTGTGTTCTCTTTGAAAATGTCAGTCTTGCTGGCACACTAAATCATATACAAGTAAGTTATTCATATGCTACACCTTCATTTGGTTTCAACGGGGGCACATGCAATGCCAGCCACCTGGTTTCCTACGCGAGTAATGGGAATGATTTTGCCATAACGGGCGGTTATAACGGTCATATGCAATTTCTACTCGCATACCGGCATCCATATTTTCCCGTTCTGGGACCGGGTGCGAATCTTGCAAGTATATTTATCGATGGTACATCAACATCACCTGTAATCTCTAATATTTCGGTTATTGGTCCGGGTGAGCAAAAAGGTAATTCCCTTACTTACGCTGACAGAGATCCGTCCACTGCTATTTTAGTAGGCGGACAGGCAAGTTTCATGATCAGGAATTCTGCATTCCAGGGATTCCCCAAAGCTGCAATTTACATGGTTGAAAGAAAGTCGGCCGAAGCGCTGAGGTTCGGACCATCTGAACTGAAATACTCTTTCATGCAGAGTACTGACACGTCTAAAACTTTCACGATTCCAAACAATGTGTATCCGCCTTTTACTTCACGAGATTTTAAATCTTTCATGCTCGAACCCAGATTTTCAAACCAGCTGCTGGGGACAGCAGATGATTTTAAGCTGGTAAATCCTTATGATTATAATATTAGCCCAAACCCAGTACCAGGACCTGGTTCGCCTCTACTGAGCGGGGCTGATTTCAGTGGAATTTATGGTGTTCCATTTTTTTCTAAAGTCAGTTATCGTGGCGCAGTTGGCGAAGACAACTGGTTACTTGGTTGGATAAATTTTACTCCGCTTCAGACAAATTATAATTACTAATCTCTGTTGACGTATCTCTGTCCCTAAAATAATTTGGATTAAAATTTCTCACATTCACTACTACAAGAATATTGTGTAGTGGGGAAAAGTATTTTTCGTTTTTCATCTTTGATACATTATGAAATTTTCAATGATTGTTCGCGTAACATTAACTTTTTATATTGGTAATGTGGCGTTAATTATAACGTAATGATGCATCGATAGTTTTACTGCGTATTCGGAGGTGGAGCTTCACACTCACTTTCTTCAAAAGACTTTCGACAAACATTAAAAACAAAAAAATGAAAAAAATTTTTCTCGGTGCACTGGGTGTAGCTGCCCTTTTCACAGTGTCCTGTAAGAAAGACCTGATCAGCGAAGATGTACAGAAGCCCCTGATCGTTGGCGCCACTGTAGATACCCTGGTAGGCACCATTTCTGTTAATACAACATTGACCAAGACTACTTATCTAAAAGGAATTGTATTTGTTGATACGCTGGTTACGTTAACCGTTAATCCTGGTGTAACTATCAAAGGCAGTATCGGTGGTGCAGTCCCTGACTTGGTTAACCTTGACCTTAACAAAGGGACTTTAATCGTAAGAAGAGGTGGAAAACTTGTTGCTAATGGAACTCCTTCTCAGCCAATTGTATGGACATCAGAAAAAGCCGCCGGTACCCGTAATTATGGAGACTGGGGTGGAATTGTAATCCTCGGAAAAGCTTCTATTGTAACTGCAACTGGTGCTTCTGAAAACACATTTGAGGCTTTTTCACTTGCATCAAACCCTGTGCCTTTCCGTTATGGCGGAGGAGCTCTGAGTATTGACGCTGATAATTCAGGTTCGTTAAAATATAATCGTATTGAATTCGCCGGCGGTGTAGTTCTTGAAGCCAACAAAGAGGTAAATGGACTGACGCTTTGTGGCGTTGGTTCCGGTACCACTTTGGACTGGGTTGAAGTTAGCAATTCTGGTGATGATGCTTTTGAATTTTTTGGCGGAAGAGTGAATGCTAAACACCTTCTGTCTTTCGGTAATAAAGATGACGATTATGATTTTGATGAAGGTTATGTCGGGAACCTGCAATTTATTATTGCTTACCGTAATGACCTTGCTGATAACTCTGGTTCTGAATTCATTGAGTTGGATAACAATTCTGCTACTGCAACATTCGCAGGCAAAGCGGTTACAAGACCAACCATCGCCAATGCTACTTTCATAGGACCTTCATCTCTTACTGTTAGAACTGGTTCCGGCGGTCGTTTTGATGGTGGTGTATATGTAAGAAGGGCTGGTAAAATATATTTTGCCAATTCAATTGTTTATGCTGACGTTCTTCCTGCAGCAATTGGTGTTACACCATCAACAAGGGTCAACATTGACAATCTTCCCGGTTCATCAGATCCTGCTTATATCCGTTACAATATGTGGCAAACTGTATCAGCTACTCCTGTAACATGGGATAATGATGAAAGTAATGCCATTGTTGACGGAACTGCAACTGCTGTTCCTGATTTTGTTTTGATCGATACGCTTGGTAACTCAACACAAAAGAATTCAGCATATGCTTCTCTTGCTGCAATGGGTGTAAATGCAGGAACACTTCAGTTGTTACCAGGGTCTCCTGCTAAAACTGGCGGTCTGAGCCTTACATTTATCGATCCTTTCTTTACAAATACTATTCAACGTGGAGCAGTTATTGATACTGACCCATGGACGATTTCAGGTACATGGATTTCTATTGCGGTAAATTAAAACTTTCTATTTGTAATCCGTTTCATCTTCGAATATACATGGATCTTTTGGCAGCGATGCCGGACACATAGGTGACCGGCATCGTTGTTTAATGCCGGTTGTATAATTATATAAACTGCTGCCCGGTAGATTTTAGTGTTGTTCAGATGGTGTCGACAAAATCTTTTTCTACTGCATTGAAAGTAATTATACCAATTACAAGGAGTGAAATAATGAAGGAAATGTCATATCCAAGGAGCGCATAATTGAGTTTCCCGATCCCAAGGAGTCCATATCTGAAAGTTTCTATAATTCCTGTCATGGGGTTAGCCATGATGAGAAGTTTAAGCGGACTACCATCGAAACTGGAGAGAGGGAAGAGTACGGGGGAGGCAAACATCATCAGTTGAACCGCAAAGCTTACCAGGTGAACAAGGTCTTTGTATTTTGTAGTAAGTGAAGAAATAATTATGCCCATTCCAAGTCCGAGAAATCCGATCATCAAGATTAGTAAAGGGAAAAGAAGAGCCGACGCATTTGGTTGAATGATGGTATCTGAAAGCAGGTAGAATGCGTATACCAGGAAAAATAATGCCAGATGTATACTGAGTTTAATAAGATTCGTAAAAATGATGGCAAGGGGTACGATTAACCTGGGAAAATAAACTTTTGAAAAAATGGCATTATTATCTTTAAAAAATGTAGAGGTACGAAGGATGCATTCGGAAAAATAAAGCCATAATACCAGACCGCTGAGATAGAATATTACCGGTGGAATTCCTGCCGTGGAAAATTTGCCAATCCTTGAAAATATCAGGACATACATAATAGTGGTGAGCACTGGTTGAATGAAAAACCATAAGGGACCAAGTATTGTCTGTTTATAAATAGCCGTGATATCTCGTCTCACCAAGATCCAAAGGAGGTCCCTGTAGCGCCATATTTCTTTCGTATCAACTTTTAGCAAGTTGTTAGCTGGGGTGATAATTTCCTTCCAACTCCTGATTGATTCCTCTTTAACCATAATGTAATTGAAATGGCAATTTCCTTCATTTAAAATTCACAGAAACACAATAATTTCCTTTCCCCGTTAAGTTTATATTAATTGTATGTTTTCTTTGTATAAGGTTTATTCTGGCGTGAATATCTCCAAAGTATCTCGGGTACATTTGTATTATAATCAGCGCAATGGATAAAGTATTTACCATCATCGTGACCTATAATGGAATGTCATGGATAGGGAAGTGTATCGAAAGCCTGCTATTCAACCTTAATCCCACCTCTATAGTGATTGTGGATAATTGTTCAGCTGACATGACAGTAAGTTTTATCCGCTTGCATTACCCGCGCATTCATCTTGTTTGCCTGGCAGAAAATATAGGCTTTGGGCAGGCAAACAATATTGGAATTGAATTCGCAAACGGCAAGCGAGCTGAATATTTCTTCCTGCTCAACCAGGACGCCCGGGTGGAAGATGATACCATTGCAAAACTTTTTTCAACGCTACAGGATAATCCTAAAATAGGAATTGTTAGTCCCTTGCACTTAAATGAAAGCGGAACAGATATAGACATCTATTTCAGGAAATATTTGCAGAAGTCCAGCCTTAGAGGATTTCTTATTGATACACTAGTCCGCCGTGAAATAAGGACAAGTCTGATCCGAACCCGCTTTGTAAATGCTGCCGCCTGGATGATCAGCAGGGAATGCCTCTATAAAACAGGTGGATTTGACCCCATTTTTTTTCATTATGGTGAAGATGAGAATTATGCCCAGCGGATATTTTACCATGGCTTTGAAATGGCCATCCACACAGATGCCCGCATATATCATGACCGTGAACAAAGATTACTGGACGCTCCGGAAGAAATTATTGACATTAAAAGGGAATGGACCAGGTTTTTAGTACATGCTTGTGATATCAACAGGCACGACTATATAGTATTTGTACTAAGGCGTTTATTGCGGGCATCTGTTCAGGCAATTATTCATATCATCTCTTTCAATGTGAAGAAAATCAGGTTGGATTTTAGCATTCTTGTGCGCATACTTTTTTCTTTTTTCAAAATACGGAGGTCTAGGTCGAGATCTTTGCGCGGAGGTTGGAAAAAGGTATCAGGAAAATATAAGGTAATTGTCAATCAGCCATTGGGACGTCAACTGATAACACCTTACTAACATAATGAACTTGGGCTTTATGCTTCCATTTTATATTACTTTTTGTGTTGCTGCCTTTTTATTACAAATGAATATTGATCAACCTTCAATTCCTGTAAAAGGATATTCGATAGTTTGGCAGGACGAGTTCAGTGGTGTTAACCTGGACTTGACAAAATGGAATTACCGTGGTACCGGAAGGAGGGAAAATGCTTTTATTGTACCTTGGACGGTAAAACTTGATGGTAGAGGTTGTCTTGTTATATCTGCCATCAACAGGAATGATTCGGTATTTACAGGCATGATTGCTACAGAGCATATAAAAGAGTTTACTTACGGTTATTTTGAATGCAGGGCGAAATTCGCCAGAACACCAGGCACCATCTCGGCGTTCTGGCTTCAGTCCAAAACTATCAATTGGCCTGCAAGTACACCTGAAAAAAATGGTGCTGAAATTGATATTTTCGAGTTTTTCCCGAATGCGAATAATTCCCATGTTTTTCATACGCTGCACTGGGGTGGATACGAACCAGGTCATCATCGCGTAGAGGGTCCGGTGCTTGGAAAGCTTGAACCCAAAGGTGATGATTTTCACATCATTGGCATGGAATGGCATGAAAACGGTTATACGCTTTATGTTGATGGAAACATGACGTATAGCGGTAATAGTTTTGTATCTCATGTTGATGAATTTATTGTGCTTAGCCTTGGGGTCAATGAAGGGTCCGCAGGTCGGCTCAAGAAGGGCATGTTGCCTGATCAATTTATAGTTGACTATGTAAGGGTATATCAAAAGAAATAAATGAATGAAATTTGTTTCCGTCTTAATGGATGTGGTCTCTTATCCTAAGAAACTTTCACTATTTTATTTATACCAGCTACGACAGGGAAAAATCCGGAGACAAGGAAAATATATTTACCTGGAAGTCGGCAGGAATGTTTACAAACGGTACTTGTATACGCTGCTAAAGTTTTTCAGCTTGCAGGGGTTCACAATTTTTATGCGTGGGAATGCAAATGTTTTTTATGATATTAAGTCTGAGAACCACGTTCATTACCTGTTGTCGGAAGGTATTCTAAGGTTTGGTAAACCCAGCAGTAATTCAACTAATAATAGCCACGTGGTTTGGGATGGTAAGTTAAACCCTGATTATTTTAATCAACATGGCTTTTGCGAAGTGAATAGTTTCCACTTTCCTATGACACAGCATCCGCTGATGTATCATGCCGGATGGTGGAATGAGGAAATTCCGCAGATTGAAAGGAAGAGATCTGTATTTATGGCCGGAAATTTTGATGCAAATACATACTCGCAAAACCGTCTTGAAGGACTTTTTGATATTTGTTCAAGATTAACTGTTTATGAGTTTCTCAAAAATAGCGAGCGATTATCTGAGATGGAACGAATGGAGGATTTATATAGTTACCTGGAAGGCAAATCTGAGCGGGATATAATCCTCATTAACAGGTTGAAATTTGATGTCCCGATGGATAAATTAAGGAATCTGTTGAGTCGGTTCAGTTTTTTCCTGGCCCTACCAGGAATGATCATGCCATTCAGCCATAATATTATCGAGGCTATGTCGTGCGGTTGCATACCAATTTTGGAGGAGAAATACGCATCAATGTTTTCACCACCGCTTAAGCACAATACTCAAGCTATCACATTCAGCGGATTGAAAGATGTCATTGAGAAGATTCAAGAGATATTTCAGATGGATGTTGGACAGGAGGAAGTTATGCGGCAGAACGTTTTTGAATATTATGAAGCGTATTTGACACCCCATAATGTAATTGCTAAGATAGAAAATAGCAAGCCTGTTAAAATTTATTTGCAGGCGGAAGATTATAGCGTGGGCCTGCTTAAAAATGACCCTTCATATAAATACGTAGAGCATTATATTAAAATCGATTGTTATTAAGATAATTAATCACTACTGAAACACAGCATTCCAAAAGGTGATAGTTATTTCTTTTTCCATTACTGAAAATTACAAGCCATCCATCATATTCAAATAACAAACAATGATATTTTTCAATATATTAGACGGATGCGGTCATTGCACTTTTTCATTTTCGTTATTTCTGCTTTTTTTGATAACTCGCATGTTTTTGCCTTTTCTTTTTCAATAGCCGGCAAGGATAGCGTTTCGCCAATTCGGGTTATCTCATCAAACAGCCTTATTTACAGTGGCGCAGAATACGCCAAAACCTATACCACAGCCAGCGGAAATCCATTTTTCAGGGATAAAGTGATGAATGGATGGGTGGGCTATAACCAGAACCGTTACCTGGATATTCTGATTCAATACGATATTGAAAGCGACCAGGTGATATTTCATGAACCCATCAACCAGATCAGGATTAGTTTGGTAAATGAGAAGGTTACAGGTTTTATGATCGATGGCCACCATTTTATCTCTGTGAATGACATTACCGGCTTCCTCGGTTTCTTTGAAATCTTATACATGGGCAAACGCCAGGTGCTGGTGAAATGGTTCAAGATCTTAACTCGTACGGGCACGGAGGAAGGCCGATATGTTTCTTATTCTAATGTATATATAAGGGACGGTAATACGCTCAGCCAGGTAAGCAATAAAAAGGATTTGTTGAATACTTTCGGAATACATAAAAAGCAAGTACAGCAATATTACCAGTCGCAGCGGATGAATTATAAAAACGATCCTGCGCATACTGCTGCAATGTTGGTGGACTTTGCAGAAAAAAATGGATACTGATGAAGAAACGATTCAGCGTATTTTTGGTCGTTTGTTTTCTCTGTTCCATGCATTCCTTTGGTCAGCAGAAATTATCGGGGTTCGACAGCCTGGTGTTTTCTATTGAGAAAAGCAGCCATTATCATATTTATTACGACCGTAAGCAAACCAGTGAACTAACGGTTCCTGCTATTCCTCCAGGCACAAGTGCAGTAACAAGCATAAAAATGGCGCTGGAAAACAGTGGATTAAATTATTCTATTGATCCGTCGGGGAGGATTTTTATTACTAAAGGAACGGTTATCCAGACTACACTTACACCAAATTTTTTCACCAGGGACAAGTCGCTCATTGTTGGACCCGATACACCCAGGAATATTTTAAAAAAGGCTGACGCGGTAGCAGTGACCGAGAATAAAGTCTATATCATCGGCCAAAAAGGGGGAAGCGGAACAACAACTGTGCTGAATGGTTACGTTCGCGATGCAAGAAGCGGTGAGCCTTTATCTGCTGCTTCTGTACTTGTGGAAGACCAGGGTACCGGAGTTGCCACGGATGGTTATGGATTTTTTTCTATTACTATTCCCAAAGGCCGGCACGTACTAAAGATTACCAGCCTCGGTATGAAAGAAACCAGGAGGCAGATTCAGATGGCAGGGGATGGCAGGCTGGACATAGAGATCAAAGAAGACGTTACCAGCCTGAAAGCGGCGGTGATCGTTGCCCAGAAACAGTCTAATGTAAGGGGCATGCAAATGGGTGTAGAAAAACTCAACATCAAAACCATCCGACAGATTCCGGCAATTTTCGGAGAGGTCGATATTCTTCGCTCTTTACTCACGCTTCCAGGCGTTACCTCTGTTGGAGAAGGTACCGCAGGATACAATGTCCGTGGCGGTTCAGCCGATCAAAATCTTATTCTGTTGAATGATATCACGCTGTATAACCCTACCCATCTTTTTGGTTTCTTTTCAGCAGTTGATCCTGAAGTGGTAAAAGGGCTTGAATTATACAAAAGTGCCATTCCCGAAAAATATGGTGGAAGGATATCATCTGTTATGGATGTAACTACAAGGGAAGGAAACAGTAAAAAATTTACGGGCTCCGCGGGCATTGGTCCGCTTACCAGCAGGTTAACCCTTGAAGGTCCACTGGGTAGCGAAAAAACTAGTTTTTTGTTAGGTGGAAGGGTAACTTATTCAGACTGGCTGTTAAAGAAAATTGAGGATCCCGCATTTCAAAACAGCCAGGCCTCCTTTTATGATCTGATGCTGCATCTTTCCCATGAATTTTCTGATAAGGACAGGCTGTATATAACTGGGTATATCAGTAAGGACCTTTTCCGCCTCAATGAAGATTCCACGTATTCATACCAGAATAAAAATGCTAGCCTTAAATGGAAGCATGATTTTTCACGTAAGTTTTATATGGTAATAACGGGCGGAGTGGATGATTACAAATACAAAGTGGAAGGAAGCAATAATCCGCAAGATGCATTTACATTGAACTTTGGGGTGAGGCAAATTAATACCAAGGCCGACTTCAATTACGCCCCCAATAATAAAAACGCTATTGATTTCGGTTTGCAAAATATCATTTATGATATCGCGCCGGGTTCATTATTGCCGGGTAATTCGGCTTCGCTGGTTAAGCCTGATGTGCTGGACAATGAAAAAGGATCGGAGACAGCGATATATCTTGGTGACCAGTATAAACTTACGGATAAGCTTTCCATCCAGGGTGGTCTTAGATACTCCTTTTACCGTTATACCGGACCGCAGAAAGTTTATGAATATGCACCGGGTCAGCCACTGGATGAGAAGACCATTATTGATTCCAATTTTTATCAAAAGGGCGACCTGATACAAACCTATCACGGCCCGGAAATACGTTTATCGGCCAGGTACCTGATCAATGACCGCTCATCGGTTAAGTTAAGTTTTAATACACTGCGACAGTATATCCATATGCTGACTAACACTGCAGCTATCTCGCCAACAGATACCTGGAAGCTGAGCGATCCCTTTGTGCAGCCCCAGGTGGGAAGGCAGATTTCTGCAGGATATTATACACAACTTGGCAAAAAAGGCGTGGAACTGACACTGGAAGCCTATTACAAGACAAGTGAAAACTACCTTGATTACAAGAGAGGGGCTAAACTCATTTAGAATGATGTGATTGAACAGGATGTTATTAAAACCAAGGGCCGCGCTTATGGAATCGAGATGCTGCTTAAAAAGCCAAATGGAAAACTGAATGGATGGCTAAGCTATACTTATTCACGAACTTTCCTGAAAGTGGATGACCCGCTGGCGGGAGAAACCATTAATAACGGCAACGAATACCCTGCAAACTACGACAAGCCGAATATTGTAAGCCTGATTGCCAATTACAGGTTTAATCAACGGTTCAGTATATCATTGAGTTCAACCTATAGCACCGGAAGGCCCATAACACTACCTATTGGCACATTCAACATGGGCGGAGCGCCAAGGGTGCTGTATTCAGAAAGAAATGCTTACCGGGTGCCTGATTTTTTCAGGACAGACGTTTCCATGACTTTGGAGGGAAACCACAATCAAAAACAAAAACTTCATACGTCGTGGACCGCAGGTGTTTATAATGTTACTGGAAGGGACAATCCCTATTCTGTTTACTTTATATTGGAAGACGGCAAGATCAATGGCTACCAGTTATCGGTTTTTGCTACGGCCATACCTTTTATTTCTTTTAACCTGAGATTTTAATGCAAAGGATTCTATACATATTGATATTAATAGTGGTTTTGGATAGCTGCAAAAAGCCGTATAATTCACCTGTTGATGAGACGGCTAATACCATATTGGTTGTAGAAGGTACTATTGCGGCAGGGGTGGATGCAGAAAACACATTCCTGCTTAGCCGGCTCAGGCCATTAAAGGATACCACCCTGAATAATCCCGAACAGGGTGCATCCGTTATAATCGAATCGCAAGGCGGAACCAATTATGCACTCAATGAAATAGCACCGGGAAATTATCGCGCGGGTTTATCATTACCCAATTCGGGCAAATACCGTTTGAAAATTTCTACAAGGAATGGGGGGCAGTACCAGAGCGAGTTTATGGTAGTAAAACAAACTCCGCCAATTGATAGCCTGACCTGGGTGCAGGATGGTGATGCCAAAATATTTTTGCACACCCATGATCCATCCAACAATACAAAATTTTACCGGTGGGAGTTTACGGAAACCTGGGAGTATCACGCGTTCTTCGATAGTGATCTTGGCTTTGTAAATGGGCAGATCGTATTTCTTAATCCATCGCAACTCACTTTCGCTTGTTGGAGCAGTGCATCCGGTGGGTCAATAATACTGGGCAATACATCGGCCTTAAGTGAAGACAGGGTAAGTTATCAACCCATTCTTACGCTGCCTAATCCCTCACCGAAGGCGTCCTTTAAGTATAGTATTCTCGTGAGGCAGGTAGCCCTAACCGAAGAAGCATATAATTTTTGGAACATACTCCGGAAAAATACCGAAGTCACAGGCACGCTGTTCGACCCACAACCATCCCAATTACCTGGTAATATTATTTCTGTTACTAACCCTGATGAAAAAGTTATAGGATTTGTGTCTGTCGGTGCTGTTACAGAAAAAAGACTGTATATACGGAATGCGGAACTTCTAGCCTGGCCACAGCGTCCAGCAGAGGATTCTATTTGTAAAGTAGTTGATGCTGAACCTAATTCTGTCGAGTTTTTGAAACAGGACACCACATACGGTCCGGCTTTTTTTGTCACAGGCGGTGGACTAAGGCTGGCCAAGAAAAATTGTATGGATTGCCGGCGTAGGGGTGGCACCACGGTTAAACCACCTTACTGGCAATGATGCTTAACCATATCACCATAGCACCAGTGAGGCATTTTTATCAAACCAAGTTACTGAAAGTGATGAAACATGTTATCATATCAACACTGTTATTGTGTGTATTTACCAGTGCGGTTAATGCACAGTCGAAAGACAGTATGTATGTTCAGACGGATGGCCGTTCCTATATCACCGGAGAGCATATCTGGTGCAGCGCATGGTTTGGTGATGCGGCAACACCTGCCGGACTGTATTTGTATGCCTCACTTAGCGATCAGGCAGGCAACGCATTGTTGCAGGTAAAACTTCCGTTAAACGATGGCAGAGCCTCAGGCTATATTCCACTAACGGATAACCTGGTTTCCGGTATTTATAGGGTAAGTGTTTTTTCTGCGGTAAAAGACATGAAGTCGGCCGCAACACTGGTCCTTATCATCAATCCAAACCGTCCGCCTCCACCTTCAAAAGATTCATTGCAAGTTGAACCTTACGCGATACCCATTTTGACTTCCAATGTGCGGATAGTTCCGGCACGCCAACAGTATGGAAAACGGGAAAAAATGAGCATCGATATCGATTCGGGTGCACCCTCAATATTCACTATAAGTATCCGAAGGGCCGATCCCCTGGAACAATTTGCGGACAGCCTTTTCTCATCACTGAAACATCATGATATCGCGGAGGTTATCGTTCCGAATGATGCATGGGAGGGACAAAAAATAAGTGCCAGGGTTTATCCGGTGAACGGTACAACGCCGGCCGCCGGAATACAGGTATACGTTAGCGTTATGGGTTCCGAGTCGCGTATCGCCAAATCGGTTTCTGATGCTGGAGGTAATCTACATTTCCTGTTGCCTTTAATTTATGCGGATGCGCAATTGGTATTTATTCCCAATCGCAGTAGCAGCGGAGGATACCGTGTTGAGTTTAATCCTATATTGGCAAGTTTTCCATCCAACCCTAAACTTCCCGGACTTGAACTTCCGGAATATCTTGCTGAAGCTATACGCAGCCGGAGCATCGAAGCGCAGGCACAGAATAGTTTCCGGGCGGAAGAAAAAACAAGACTGGTTATTAGCAATCCGGATACCACAGACTTTTATGGTAAGCCTGATAAGCGGTATATGCTGGACGATTACACCCGTTTTCCAAATATGGAAGAAATCATCACTGAATTTGTAACCGAAGTGAGGATTAGGAAAACGGACGATGCCATAGAATTGCAGTCGGTCAATGCGCCATACAAAAAATTTTTCGAGTTACCCGCATTGGTAATGCTGGATGGAATTCCGGTTTCAGATATCAGGCAATTAATGGAAATGGACCCCCTGAAACTTTCTTCGATTGACATTGTTGCCAGGAAATTTTTTCTTGGTCCCAATACCTTTAATGGCATCATCCATTACAAATCCTACCAGGGAAACATGGCAGGTTTTGTGTTGCCTGATGATGCTGCGGTGTATAGCTTTGAAGGAATCCAATTGCCCACAGAATTCACAACACCAGATTCCTCACAAATACTTGATGAAAGTCTTCCGGATTTCCGGAACCTATTGTTTTGGCAGCCGGTAGTGAAGACGGATCAACAGGGAAAAAAAACCATTGATCTGTTCACAGGTGACCTCACAGGAACTTACTATATTACCATTCGTGGAAACAGCAATGGACTGCCTATTAATGGCGAGGCAAAAATTGACGTAAAATAATAACAATGTTGAAAAAGATTCTTGCGGTGTTATGGTTTGCTTTTACTGTTGCTGGTAGCAATGCACAACCGGTGTGGAACGACCATGAATTTGTGAAGACATCTTTGAATCCCATTTTGGGGCCCGACTCGTCAGGAGTCTTTTTCTGCCCTGTGTTGAAAAAAAATGTTCAGTGGGCAAAGGCCGATGTATTCAATCCCGCCGCCATCATCAGGGATAATAAGGTTTACCTGCTCTACCGCGCTGAGGATAATCCAAAAGCCATGCTGGGGGGAAGGACTTCCCGCATAGGCCTTGCCGTTAGTGATGATGGAATTCATTTCACAAAGTTTGATAAGCCCGTTATTTATCCTGAACCTGGTGTTGTGTCAGGCACGGATTTTCCGGGGGGGTGTGAAGATCCGAGGATAGTGGAAACTGCAGACGGCCGTTATGTGGTTGTGTATACTGCATGGAATGGCAAGACTGCCAGGCTCAGCGTTGCGGTTTCGCGCGACCTGATGAAATGGGAAAAGAAAGGGCCTGCATTTTCGAAAGCATATAAGGGAAAGTATAAAGACATATGGTCCAAGTCCGGATCCATCATAACAGCGTTCAAGAACGGCAAACCCCTGGCTTTAAGGATTAACGGCAAATACTGGATGTACTGGGGTGAGCAATTCATCAACCTGGCCTGGTCTGATAATATGGTGGACTGGTACCCATTGGAAGACAAGAATGGGAAACTCAAAAGGATCGTGGAAACGAGGGCGGGGAGATTTGACAGCGACTTGACAGAGTGCGGTCCGCCTGCCGTAGTTACAGACAAAGGCATCGTGTTATTGTATAATGGTAAAAATGCCACTACAGAAAAAGCAGATATATCGTTGCCAAAGGGAATGTATTCGGTCGGACAAATTATTTTCGATCCAAAAGACCCCGCAAAAGTTTTGTCGAGGTCTGATCAACCTTTTCTTCAGCCATCTTTACCTCATGAAATTACCGGACAGTATAAGGCCGGAACTACGTTTGCAGAAGGCCTGATTTGGTTCAGGGAAAAATGGTTTCTCTATTATGGCACTGCCGATTCTTTCGTGGGGCTGGCGATAAAAGACTAATTGCGCATTACGGATAAAGAGATTGACGGATTGTCGTATTGACGGATTGTCGTATTGGCGAATTGACGAATTGGCGAATTGACGAATTGGCGAGTTGCTTATGAATTTGCGGGTTGCGGACCAACACTTGTCGTCAATCCGTAATCCGCAATCCGTAATTGAATTGAACATATTATCTTTGACACATGCCAGAATTTGAAAACAGACAGTTCCTGGATTTTGAAAAGCCGATCAAGGATCTTCACGATCAGATCGTGCAATTAAAACAGACTGCTGACAAAAATAAAATAGACCTTACGGATGCTGTAAATCAACTGGAGGAAAAGATACAGGATACGAGACGGGAGATCACCCAGTCCC
>JANMMA010000155.1:0-12924 GCA_031372815.1 Sphingobacteriales bacterium | reverse complement strand
CCAAGACTATCGCGATCCGTTGGCGAAGCGGTAAAGTTATCGTCGTTATAATATAAAAACAAACCGGGTGAACCAGCCGGAGGGGGAGTGGATCCTATCGCTGAGACAGGGCACATCGAATTATATTTGTTATCAGCATCGGAAAAGCGTATGCGCTGTACCGTTGCAGTGGGATCACCGGCGATCATTTTAGCTTTGTCAAATGCCCATATGGAGTTACCGGCATAAGAATTTATAAAGTCACGCGTCATGCCAAACCATGCGTTTGTCCAGTTACCATATTTAGGATAGTCAGGAAAAAAAGAAGCATCAGAAAATTCATAGACATACCATGAGCCTAATGGATCATTGGTTTGTGAAACAGCCATGATAAGTGAGTTTACAGCTGTTCCGGTTTTTGAAGAGTCACCAAATTCAGACATAACGTACCTGTCCGTAAATTGGTCATACCATGCAATACAATCACCTGCGCCATTGTACGAACTGCCGGGCAACTGGTCCATAAATGATTCAAAGACCTGAGTTCCGCTAGCCTTGTTGAAAATGCGTATGAAAGAACTACCGTTCTGTCCATTTACCATTTGGATAATATGGTTTGGGCCAACGGCCATGGTGGGATCTCCCGGCGATACATTAGCGAATCCAATACCGTCAAAGTTCAGGCCAACCTCACCACGCTCACGCATAAACGCTGTACTTGAAGTTGCAGGCCTTGACGGTAAAACACTGTTATTTGAAGGAGATGTGGCGCTGCTTTTTTGTAATACAGGATCTTCACCTGTATGAACGCTGCCGTAGTCTTTGAAGGTTAATGGTTGAAGGTCGCGCGCAAAGATCAGGCCTTTTTCATCGCGTGTTTTAATCAACAAAACCGGATCGGTAAAATCAGGCTTCCACCGTGAAAGTTTTGGCGTAACCGTTGTCCGGATACCTTTTATGACAGTGATCTTCTTGTTATCCTGGGACTGGGCCGACAGCAATACAATAAGTAAAGAAACAGTGGCCAGAACTTTCTTCATCCAGGGTTTTTTGTTTAGAATGGGTACGAAGCTTTGCAAAAATATTAAAGTTGACCCTAAAACAAAAACAAATCCATGGCAAATAGCGGCTTTGTTACATCAATGCACCGGCAATACAGGCACACATCAAACAGGCAATTGTTCCGCCGATCAATGCCTTGATACCCAGTTCTGTAAGGTTCTTACGTTGGTTAGGGGCGAGCTGGCTGATGCCGCCGATCTGTATACCTATTGAAGCGAAGTTTGCAAACCCGCATAGTGCATAAGTGGTGATGAGGATAGATTTGGCATCCACGATCATTCCGGCATCTTTCATTTTGCCAAAACTGATATAGGCCTGGAATTCATTGATGATGGTTTTTTCTCCGAGCAGTTGCCCCACCTGCACCATTTCATTGCTATTGACGCCAATCATCCAGGCAATAGGAGAAAATATATAACCCAGAAGCATCTGAAAAGACAGTCCTTCGTAACGCCCATTGGACGCCTCTTTGATCCATCCGTTCATGCCGGTATGATATCCGATGGAGCCTAATATCCAGTTAAGGAGGTACATGATGGCCGTAAAAACGATCAGCATCGCGCCTACATTAACGGCGAGCTTTAAACCATCAGTGGTACCCAGTGATATGGCATCCAGTACATTGTCGCCCAGCTTCTCCCGGTTGATCCTGATCTCTTTATCAACAGGTTCAACCTGCGGAAAAAGTATTTTTGAAACCACAATAGCGGCGGGTGCGCTCATGATCGACTGGCTCAGCAGGTGAAGTGCGAAATAGTTCTGTTGCACCGGATCGTTACCACCCAGGAAACCAACATAAGCCGCCAATACGCTTCCAGCTGTATTTGCCATACCTCCAACCATGATACAAAGTATCTCGCTGCGGTTCATTTTTTCCAGGAAAGGACGTATCATCAGCGGGGCCTCCGTTTGACCAAGAAAAATATTTGCAGCTGTGGAAACGCTTTCCGCACCTGAAATTTTCAGCTTGACGAGTAAGAGCGCAAAAAAGTGCACTACTTTTTGCAATATTCCAAGATAGTATAGCAAGGCCGAAAGTGCCGCGAAGAAAATGATATTTGGTAACACCTGAACGGCAAAAACATAAGCCCAGTTTCCGGTAGGGTCGGCAAGTTTACCAAACATGAACTCAGTGCCTTTGTGGGAGATATTGATGATCTCAACAAATTTCTGTGACAGCCATTCGATCAACATTCTGAAGAAGTTATACTTCCCTTTGCTGAGCACGCCGATGGCAAAGGCTACCTGCGCAACAATGCCGATTCCTACTACACGCCAGTCTATCCTTTTCCGGTTATTACTGAATACATAACATAATCCAAGCAGGAATATCATACCACCTATACCGCGTAATAAATTTTCAACCTCCAGGCTCATGAGAAATGCTTATTTGGATTTGGCGAATATGCGCATATTATTCAGATATCAGAAAAATAGATTCATGGGGATGACCTACCAATTAAACCTCGACCTCGCGATAACAAACAATTCAGTAATGTCGTCCGATACTTTAAACTTTAGCACCATAAATGCATAGAGAATAATGAAACTCACTGATTTAATAGCAATATTCAGGAATAGATTGGATGTGGATGGAAGCAACCAGAGGATGGCAAAAACTGCTATGGCAATAGCCAGCGCCTTTACATGGTTCAGTGTAAATGGCTGAAATCGGAACAGTTTATATATAAAGACAAACCTGATGCTGTTAAATACCCCAAGTGCTATCAGGTTACCGTAGGCCGGCCCCATAATATTATATCTTTTGGTTAACCAGTAGTTGAGTGGTATACATAAAGCCACAAGGAACATGTTGGTAAAGAAATCAAGTTTCCAGTACTTCGATAATAACAATATTTGCGTGTTCAGCCCAGTGGACAGATCAATTAGTTTTGCCATTCCGGAGACAAATACCAGCCCGCCCAACGCCGCATATGCCGGCCCGAGGAAATTTATGATGTCACGAATGTTCAACATCACGATGCCAAATATAGCCAGGCCCGCAATAAGTAGATTAAGGGCCGTTTTTTTATACAGCCTGTTGATTTTTTCCAGGTTACGTGTTGCCCATGCTTCAGCAATAAAAGGCGTAGTGATAGATACGAGACTGCGCTGCGGTACTTCCATTACCGTCACGAGGTATGTAGCTATAGTAAACACAGCTGCATCTGACAGACCTCCTGATGATTGGCTGGCAAGGATGATGGTATCATTGGTACGGGCAACAATGTTTAGTATGGCACCGGCAAAAAGGAACCCGCCGAAGGAAAACATTTTTCCTTTTATCCTTCGGGTCAGGCTGCTGGCAGTGAAATTAATGGGCAGTTCTTTTTGACGGATGATAGCATATAGAAAAATGAGGACGGGTATCAGAAATACCCATGCATAAAGTCGGATGAAGCCTGAAAATCCAACCAGTCCACTAATAAAAAAGAAGATGAGGATGGTCGTGAGTAAACGAAAAGCAAATTCTTTGAGTGCATTGGACAGTACAGTTTTTTTCAGGCTCCAGGCATATGCTTCAAACAGGCTGAAGAAGGTCAGGGTAATAGTGAAGGGATATACCAGGTCGAAGTAATCTATGAACAATGGGGATCTTGCGCCGAACTTCCGGAGTATCCATGGCTTCATCCAGGGAAGTGCTACAAGCAACATGATGCAACCGATCGTACACAGTCCGATCATCATGAAGGGAAGGTCATTTTTTTCGCGGGACACATAGTTCTTGTAGAACGGGAAAAATTTCAGTGTGAGTGAAATACTGCCCAGTGCACAAACAGTAGAAAATAATAACGCAACGTCCAGCAGGATCCTGGTAAGGCCGATTTGTTCAGTGGTAAAATATCTGGGGAACAGAACCAGTATGTTGATGGCGCCGATCGCAAAGCCTATGTATATGTAGATGCTGGATAGTATGCTTTGTTTTCGAACCATTCCCATGAGTAGAAAAAATCTTGGTTTGACTGGTCCCGAAGGTAATTGTAGTGTGGTAAAAAGCCTAAAACATCTTTTGCCCCAAATTATGCAGGAATAACTAATTTTAAACACTAGAATGAACGCGAAATTTACCGTTATCATTCCCTGTTACAACCAGGGACATTTCCTGCCTGATGCGCTGGCAAGCTTGTCGGCATGTGATGCAGAACTATTTGATGTGATCATCGTTGATGATGGTTCCACTGACCCCGCCACGCTAGAATATTTTAATGACATTGAGAATTCATATACCATCATTCACCAACATAATAAAGGACTTTCAGGCGCCAGGAATACAGGTATAAGAGCCGCAAAAACAGATTGGATACTGTTACTTGATGCTGATAACAAGATTCGTCCTGCTTTTCTGAAAAGCAGCCTTGAACTTATTGAACGAGATCCGGGCGTAGCAGTAATTTATGGTGATGGCATGTATTTCGGGGAAGAATCTGGTATCCGTAAACAAGGGCCTTTTAACCTGCAAAAACAAATGCTGGTGAATTATATTGACGCGTGTGCGATTGTAAGACGCGATGTATTTAAGGAGGTTGGCTATTATGACGAAGCCATGAAACACGGTTGGGAAGACTGGGAGATGTGGCTTCGTTTAGCGTTCAGGCAATACAGGTTTCACTATATTGACGAAGTGTTTTTTGACTATCGCATAAGCAAGCAGTCCATGGCCAAAAGCGTGTATGTAAACAAAGCACGCACCAACGCGATAGAAAATTATGTATATCAGAAATACCCGGATAAAATGGGTATTGCATATGTTGTTGACTTTATGGCCGACAGGTTTCGGAGAAACCCTTTTTTGTTTATTGTTAAGCTCATCATCCGGACATATTTCCCCGGCTATTATGAGAAACTCTTGAAAGAAAATAAAATACGTAACGGTTTATAAATGATAGAAGAAAAAAAATACGATAGTGGATTTTACGATAGTCAATACCAGGGGTCTTTTGATTCAGCGAAGGTGATACTGCCGCTACTCCGGCAGTGGATAAATCCGTCTTCCGTGCTAGACGTAGGATGCGGCGTGGGCACCTGGCTCAGGGTTTGGAAAGACGAGCTTGGCGTAGCAGATATTGTTGGCATTGACGGTGACTATGTAGACCGCAAAATGTTGCAGATACCAGAGGAAAATTTTGTCTCGAAAGATTTAAAAGAATCGTTTTCGCTCAACAAATCATTTGATCTGGTAATGTCACTTGAAGTTGGCGAACACCTTCCAACAGATAAGTCTGCAATACTTATCGATAATTTGGTGAAGCATGGCAACATGGTGTTGTTTTCTGCCGCATTGCTTGAACAACATGGAACTTATCACATCAATGAGCAGCTGCCAGAGTTCTGGGCAAAACTTTTTACGGAAAGAAATTTTGTAGCCGTTGATATTATCCGCGATAAAGTATGGAGCAATGATAAGGTAGAGTGGTGGTACAGGCAGAACATTGTATTGTATGTTCATAAGGATTTTATCGACCTGTTTCCGGTATTGAAGCAAAGGTCCGAACATACAAATCCTGAATGCCTCGTACGGATCCATCCTTTACTTTGGAAATATCGGAATGAAGAGGTGGAAGAAAGGAGTCATCTGGGTTCTTTCCTTGTATGGAAACTGTCTTCTATAAAAAAGAAACTGACGAAGGGCAAATGAATGATGCAAGAACCATAGGTTCGGAAAGACTTAAAAAACCGGAAGCTTCGCTTAACAGTTGCAGTTACCTGGTATATAAATATTTGTTCCGTGATCTGAAAGTCGTTATTGAAAAATATGCGGGGGGGAAACTGCTTGATGTAGGTTGCGGCAACAAGCCATATAAAGCACTTTTTACGGGGGTCAATTCATATACCGGGTGCGATGTAGTGCAGTCCAGCGAATTTCTTGTGGATGTAATTTGTCCCGCCACTAACCTGAACTTTGAAACAGCTTCCTTTGATACGGTGTTTTCTACCCAGGTGCTTGAGCACGTGGATGACCACCAGGCTGCTTTCAGTGAGATCAGCCGGGTGTTGAAGCCTGGTGGTTATTTTATTTTTTCGGTGCCATTTACCTGGGAACTCCATGAAGAGCCGTATGATTACTTCAGGTTCACCCGTTACGGGATTGCTTTTTTGATGGAGAAATACGGGCTTGAAAATATAGAGATCATCCCCAATGGAGGCAAATGGGCAGCGATCGGACAGATGAGGATAAACATCATCTGGTCCAGATTCAGGAAAAGGCCAACACTGGCCAAATGGTATAAACTCCTGGTTAAGTATACAGGACTAAGAATAATATTCAATACTTACTATAGCCTGCTCGATAAATGGGAGCCCGACGACCTGCTGACGTTAAACTATGTTTGCGTCGCGAGGAAGAAGGCGCATTAGCTTTTGGGTATGGCGTTCCAATGCTTTCCCTGCGGAGCTATGTTTACCGATGATGTAGCGAGTTACTGATAGTCAGTCAAAATCATCACCAGTACCAACAAAAAAAGCGGCAAAAGCCGCTTTTTCTATGGTAAGAGAAAGTATTAAACGTGTGCTTCGATTTTTTTAACGAAGTTTCCCTTAGGCTGGGCACCAACCAATTTGTCCACCACCTTACCGTCCTTTATAAACAGGATTGCGGGGATAGACGTAATGCCATAATTCATTGACAGTTGGGGATTATGGTCAACATTAACCTTTCCAACATTCACTTTGCCATCATAATCTTTGGCAAGTTCTTCAATGATCGGCCCGATTGCGCGGCAAGGACCACACCACTCAGCCCAGAAATCAATAACCGTTAACTGGTTTGAGGTAAGGACCTCTGTTTGAAAGTTAGCATCTGTAAATTCTTTTGCCATGATATCTTCTTTTTTAAATATATACTGTTAATAGAGATTGCAAAATTAATTCCATTTTCTGAACAATGATGTTTTGACATCAATTGGGGTTTGCTGTCACGACATTTACGTCGATATAAGGGTGTTCCAGCAAATAAGCCGACAATTCGTCATTCATTTCAAATCCTTTAGCCATTGATATCATTTTAACGTGCCAGTTAAATTTAGGTTCATGCAAGCTCACCCTGATCCTTGAATTGCCAGGATACTTCCGAATATTATCCTGCAGGAATACTACGTGCTCTTCTTTAAGCAGGTCTGGTATCATGCTGATTTCCAGCGTTCTGGTAAGTGATTTTTTTATTGTTTCGAGGAGACATATCTCCGCTACACGAAAGTTCCATTCGTTTCTCTTCTCCCATTTTTCAAATTTACCTGTGATGTACAGGCAGGTGCCGGGCTCAAAATAATTGAGGTATTTCATATATACTTCCCCAAACAGGGTGAATTCACTTTTCCCGGTGAAATCTTCGAGGTAAAGAACACCATATTTATGGCCTTTCTGTGATATTCGATGTTGCCCGCTGGTGACCAGGCATGCCAGCCTGATGGTCTGGTGAGGATGCGGATGAAGTTCAACCGTCTGTTTGAATTCATTAAAATCCGATAATGGCATTATGCCATAATATTGGTTCTCAAACCGGTAATGATCGAGTGGGTGGCCGCTAATGAACATGCCGGTTACGTCCTTTTCATGGTCCAATAGTTCTGTAAGGGACCAGGGCTTACAATCAGCAATCTTGGGCGATGGTATCTGCATAGATGGAAGGTCGCCAAACAAGGTATTGGTAACGTTGAGCGACTGCGCCTGGAATATGTTTCCGAATTTTATGATCTTTTCAAGACCTGTTATGGAATCGCCATCAGCAATATGAAAATATTGCGCCCGATGCATGTCCTGGAAACAGTCAAAAGCACCTGAATAGGCCAGGCATTCCAGTGATTTTTTGTTGACCGCTCTCTGGTTAACCCTTTTTACCAGGTCAAATATGGATGGATAAGAACCTTTTTTGGTTCTTTCTTCTATGATCCCTTCTACTGCTGCTTCACCAACACCTTTCAATCCTCCGAGGCCGATGCGGATATCACCTTTATCATTAACCGAAAATCCTTTTCGTGATTCATTGATATCGGGCCCCAGCACTTTTACCCCCATCCGTTTACACTCCTCCATAAAGAAAGTGATCTTTTCAATACTGCCCGCGTTATTTAGCACCGCAGCCATGTATTCTGCCGGATAGTGCGCTTTCAGGTATGCTGTCTGGTACGCAACAAATGCGTAACAGGTAGAATGCGATTTATTAAATGCATATTGGGCAAATGCTTCCCAATCGGTCCATATCTTTTCGAGTTTATCCTTTGCGTGTCCTTTTGCGGTAGCTCCCTTGATAAACTGGTCCTTCATTTTATCGAGTACAGATTTCTGTTTTTTACCCATAGCCTTTCTCAGCACGTCAGCATCACCTTTGCTGAACCCGCCAATACTTTGTGCGAGCAACATTACCTGTTCCTGGTAAACGGTAATGCCGTAGGTTTCTTTAAGGTACTCCTCCATTTCAGGAACGTCGTACGAGATTGCTTCACGACCGTGCTTTCGGTCCACAAAGTTGGGGATATAGGCCATTGGCCCCGGCCTGTACAGTGCATTCATCGCGATCAGGTCAGCGAACTGATCTGGTTTAAGGATACGCAGGTATTTCTGCATACCCGGACTTTCAAACTGGAAAGTACCTATGGTTTCACCGCGCTGGTATAATTGAAAAGTTCTTTCATCATTCAAAGGAATGGCGTCAATATCTATCGAGATACCATGATTAAGCTGGATCATTTCCAGCGCATTTTTGATGATGGTAAGTGTCTTCAATCCCAAAAAGTCCATCTTGATAACACCTGCGTCTTCAATAACACTTCCTTCGATCTGCGTAATCCACAGTTCTGAATCTTTAGACGTGCAAACCGGAAGTAATTCAGTGAGGTCCTTTGGTGCTATGATGATTCCCGCTGCATGGATACCGGTGTTTCGAACTGACCCTTCGAGGATTTCGGCTTCACGTAAAACCTGCGCCCGAATGTCTTCGCCCTGGTATATTTCGCGGATCTTTTTGACATTTTCCAATTCGTCACTTCCAAGGTTTTCCTTTTCCGTAAGGCTTTTTTCACCCACCAGGTTAGCGTGCAAAACCCTTTTCAATTGAATACCGGGTCTATCCGGAATAAGTTTCGCCAGTGCATTTGACTCAGGTAGCGGAAGGTCCATTACGCGGGCAACATCCTTGATGCTCATTTTCGCAGCCATCGTACCATAGGTAACGATCTGGGCTACCTGATTCCGGCCGTATTTATCGACTACATAATCAATTACTTTTTGCCGGCCCTCATCATCAAAATCAGTATCTATATCCGGCATGCTCTTACGGTCGGGATTAAGAAACCTTTCAAACAGGAGGTTATATTTTATGGGGTCTATGTTGGTAATACCAATGCAATAGGCCACTACGCTACCCGCAGCGGAACCCCTGCCGGGACCCACAAAAACACCCATATCCCTGCCTGCTTTTATAAAATCGGAAACGATGAGGAAGTAACCTGCAAAACCCATGGTCCTGATCGTGAACAATTCAAACCTGATGCGTTCATCGATCTCCGGAGTAATGTTCTCATATCTTTTTGCTGCGCCTTCCCAAGTAATGTGCTCCAGGAATTCATCCTGCGACGTAAAATTTGCAGGCACCGTAAAGTGAGGCAGCAAAATGTCGCGTTTCAGATCAAGCAACTCCACCTTGTCAACGATCTCGTTGGTGTTGTCTATCGCTTCAGGAATATCCTGGAAGACAGACTTCATCTCATCTGTGTTTTTTAAATAAAACTGATCATTCGGAAATGCAAAGCGTTTGTTCTTAACAAGGATATCGTCGTCCGAAAATTCCCGTAACGCCGGGGTGGCCTGTTTTTCATTGGTGTTTATACAAAGGAGGATATCATGTGCATTAAAATCAGACTGCTCCACATAGTGTGAATCATTAGAGGCAATGACTTTGACGTTATATTTTTTTGCAAACTTCAACAGCACCAGGTTCACCTTATCCTGTTCTGCCATTCCGTGCCGTTGGATCTCTACATAATAATCTTCCTGAAAAATATTAAGCCACCATTTGAATTCATTCTCTGCTTCCTCTTCTCCCTTACGCAGGATCATCTGTGGAACCAGGGCACCGAGGCAACAGGTGGTGGCAATCAGGCCTTCATGGTGACGGTGAATCAATTCTTTATCGATCCTCGGATATTTGCTATACAGGCCCTCAATATATCCCAGTGAAGTAAGCTTTACCAGGTTACGGTAACCGGTTTCGTTTTTGGCCAACAGGATCTGGTGATGCCTTGGATCCTTGTCATCTTTGGTGAACGTTTTTCGGTGACGGTTCTCCGTTATATAAAACTCACAACCCACGATTGGTTTTACAATGGGCGGGCTTTTCTTATCATCAGGATTCTGGCGGTGCTTGTATGCTTCGGAAACAAATTTGAACACACCAAACATGTTGCCGTGATCTGAAATGGCAACGGCAGGCATATGATCAGCCATCGCCTTTTTAAATAATGGTTCGATCCCGGCTGCGCCGTCGAGCAGTGAATACTGCGTATGAACATGAAGATGTGAAAATTTGGACATAGTCTGTTTCTGGTCTGATCTTTGGGGGAAGATGGCAAATTTCGGTAAAACTCAGGGTTGGCGATGAATTGAATTTTCCACCAAATTCACCCACCCGTTGAAAGCTTTATCTTTAGTTATGATACGAGGTGCAAAAATACAACTCTTTTCACTTTTGCTGATGAGCATCATATGCTACAGCTGCAAGGCGTTGAAAACAATGCCCGCCTCATCTGGTACCGGCCCTTCAGCAAATGGCGTATCCGTCCCTGGAAATAAAGTGTCTAAAACGGGTGCGGCGTCAGCAAAAGACAACGAACAGCCAGAAATTCTGGATAACTATTCCAGAAAAGTATCCTTTAACACTGCTTTCACGATCGACCGCGCTATTCCGGTGCAGTTCAGGTATTCCATTTTATTAGATACAGAAGTAGAAGCACTGGCCAATACTTCTCTTTATTCTTTTATTGATAACTGGTGGGGTACGCCTTATCGGGTTGGCGGGATGACACAGCGTGGTGTGGACTGTTCAGCATTCGTGCAAAACCTAAACGCTGCAATATATAATGTTGGCCTTCCTCGCACGGCAAAAGAGCAGTTCTCTGCCTGTCGTAAACTATCCATGGATGAAGTGGAAGAAGGTGACCTCATTTTCTTTAACACCAAAACTGGCGTCTCCCATGTTGGCGTATACCTCCACAACAATAAGTTTGTTCATGCATCAACGTCCGGTGGCGTAATGATCAGTGACCTCAATGAACCATACTGGTCTAAACGTTTTATCAGCGCCGGGAGGCCAGACAAAGCCCTGGCATCAGGGAATTAACCCGCTTCGTTTCCCTGATAACAATTTTGCCACTTTATCTGACTATAAACCTGTCGCTTTCGGTGATGTGTCACTTATTGGCATATCAGTAATCACCGATATATTTGGCTATGGGTAAACAATGGCTTTCATTGTTATGGTGTTTATGTTTTTTATCGTTATCCTGCAGGCAATACCAGGAAGACGAGCGGATGGTGTTTAAGTACAATCAGCCTGAAGGATTGGTAACCCTTGATCCTGCGTTTGCAAAAAGCCAGCCTGTAATCTGGGCCACACACCAAATTTATAATACACTGGTAGAAATTGACAGCAGCCTGCATATTGTTCCCTCCATTGCAACAAGATGGGAAGTTTCAGCAGATGGACTGCTGTATACATTTCATCTGGGGGACAGTATTTATTTTCACGACAATGCAGCCTTTCCGGAAGGCAAGGGTCGAAAGCTAACCGCCAGTGATGTGGTGTACAGCCTTGGAAGGATCATCGATCGTTCCGTAGCCAGTCCGGGTGCCTGGATATTCAACCGCAGGGTAGACAGCCTAAAGCCTTTTGTTGCGCTCAACGATTCAACATTAGAGATCAAACTTAGTATTCCCTTTCCACCCATACTCGGCATATTGAGTATGCAATACTGTTCTATTGTTCCTAAAGAGGCTGTTGAACAGTATGGAAAAGACTTTCGTCGTAATGCCTGTGGAACAGGACCTTTTATGCTTCATTCGTGGGAAGAGGGACAATCGTTGATACTTCACCGTTATAACCGATACTTTCAGCACGACAGTGCGGGGCAGGCATTACCATACCTGGATGCGGTGAAAATTTCTTTTCTCGACAGTAAAGCATCTGAGTTTATGGAATTTCAGCAGGGACGCCTGGATTTTATTAATGACATCGATGCCAATTTCAAAGACGAAGTACTCACCAAAAACGGTGAACTTAAGGACGAATGGAAGAACAGGATCCGGATGGAAAAACATCCTTATTTGAATACGGAGTACCTCGGGATACTTTTTGATTCATCCAATACATTATTAAAGGATTCACCATTGAGGTATAAGAAGGTGAGACAGGCTATGAATTACGCCATTGACCGTAAAAAAATGATGATGTACCTGCGTAATTCCATTGGCACACCCGCTGAAAGTGGTTTTATTCCTGCCGGGCTTCCCAGTTTTGACGCGGTAATCGTACAGGGATATCACTATGATCCTCTGAAAGCCAGGCGATTGCTTGCAGAAGCCGGATTTATCAATGGAGAAAACATGCCATTGATTCAGCTAAAAACAGTACCCATTTATGCGGAACTCGGTGCATTCGTAGCCAGGCAGCTAGAGGAATGTGGTATCAGGGTACAGGTGGAGACAGTACAACGGGCAACGCTACTCGAAGAAATCGCTAAGTCTAAAGCGTTGTTTTTCAGGGGTAGCTGGATCGCGGACTATCCCGATGCGGAAAATTATCTCAGTGTATTTTATAGTCGCAACCCGGCACCACCCAATTACACCAGGTATAGAAATCCGGCTTTTGATAAGCTGTATGAACTTGCTTTGACC
>JANMMA010000130.1:0-2494 GCA_031372815.1 Sphingobacteriales bacterium | reverse complement strand
AAAGAAGTCCCCCAGTTCGATCTGGGAACATCAGTGTTGGCAATAACGGGCGAACCATCGGGTACACTATGGCTGGGTACCGTTAAAGGTCTTATACGAAAGGATCCTGTTTCGGGAGTTACTAAAACCTATACTCATGATCCTCGGAATGCTCATAGTATTTCCAGCGACCGCGTCTGGTCAGTCACCAGGGATAAATCAGGAACATTGTGGATCGGAACAAATGCAGGACTTGATCACTATGAACCAAATTCAGATCAATTTTTGCATATTAGGAATGGCAATAAGGAAAATAATTCAGGTGTGTTCGGCTTGTTGGCAAAAGGCACAGATTCATTGTTGATTGTACAGCAAAATGCAATTAGGTTATTAAACACTAAAACTTTTGCGGTTAGCGAATATCGCAATGATTTACAGGATTCCGGCTTGCTCACTACAGTTGATGTCCGGACCATGTATGTTGATCGTGAAGGTAAATTGTGGATAGGCACGTTTTTAAAGGGGCTTACTATGTTAGACCCAATTACCAGGAAAACTGTGCGTTATCTTGGAAACATCCCGACAATTTATCAAATATTCGAGGACTCCTACGGTACAATATGGACAATGAGTGATGAAGGTTTATTCCTTAAAAAAAATAGGGATACTGATTTCTCCAAGTTCATTGATGAAGGGGGAAGGATATTGACAGAATTTAGTTCAGGTATTATTGAAGATGAACAAAAGAACTTATACTTCAATGGGATTAATCGTTATTTAAGGATCAATCTTAAAAATTTCGAAATGGTCGTTTTTGAAGTCAATCAACAGAATGTTCACTTAAATGATGGTGATTTACCCGATAACTATATCGGAGGCGCATTTAAGAATAAAGATGGTAATTTATATTTTGGGACCAGAACCGGCTATTTCGTTCTTTCTCCCGGCAATATGAGGAAAAATTCGGTGCCTCCGCAGATAACTATCTCTTCGATTAGGGTCAATAGTAAGCCATTACATACCGACTCTACAAACCTTACAGATTTTATTGCTCAGCAACACGATGAAATATCCCTGGAATATGATCAAAACAACATCGTGATTGAATTTGCAGGAATACACTATGGCAGGCCTGAGAATAACCAACATCGGTATAAACTTGAAAATTATGAACAGGATTGGCATACTGCGATAAAAGAAAAGGTTGCATCATACTCCAATCTTCCCCCCGGAGATTATATTTTCCGGATCAAAGCAGCAAACAGTGACGGGGTGTGGTCTGAAAGAAGCCTCAAAATATTGATTTTACAACCTTGGTGGAAAACATGGTGGGCTTACCTTTTCTACTTTTCACTAATTGCGGTGGCAGTCATATCGTTCGACAGGATACAACGCAGGAGAATTTTGTCGAAAGAGCGCGAACGTAGTAGGGAAAAGGAACTGGCTCAGGCAAAGGAAATTGAAAAAGCCTATGCAGCCCTAAAAAATACACAGTCACAACTTATCCATGCAGAAAAAATGGCATCGCTGGGTGAACTTACTGCCGGCATTGCTCATGAAATCCAGAATCCCCTCAACTTTGTCAATAATTTTTCTGACGTTAACAAAGAATTACTGTTGGAAATGAAGGCTGAGATTGATGCCGGGAACCTTGAAGTGGCAAAAGCAATGGCCAACGATATCATTAGTAATGAAGAAAAAATTAAGTATCATGGCATAAAAGCAGATGCCATTGTCAAGTCAATGCTGCAACATTCAAAAAGCAGCAGTGGCCATAAAGAGCTTACAGAAATTAATGACCTGGTCGACGAATTCCTTAAACTAGCCTATCACGGCATGCGGTTGAAAGACAAGAATTTGAACGTAGCCATTGAATCGAATTTTGATCCTTTATTGGGAAAAGTTGCCATTATTCCACAGGATATAGGACGAGTTTTATTGAACCTGTACAATAATGCTTTTTTTGCAGTGGCTCAAAAAAATCAACATGCAGAAGGCATATATATTCCAACTGTATCAGTAAGTACAAAAGTAAAAGCAGATATTTTCGAAATCAAAGTGAAGGATAATGGTTCCGGCATAGCTGAAAACATTCAATACAAGATTTTTCAGCCATTTTTTACAACAAAACCAACCGGGCAGGGAACAGGCCTGGGACTTTCATTGAGTTATGATATTATAAAAGCACATGGCGGAGAAATGAAAGTTGAATCGGTTGAAGGAGAGGGTGCTTGTTTTATTGTGACTTTACCTGTTGATGGAGAAGCATAAAATGACTAAACTGGAACATGCATGAAGAGGATCTTTATTATTCGGTTATTACACTTTGGTTCTCTGCTGTTAGCGCCCAACAGTAGTGGCCCTGAATGAAGTGGGTTATGCATTATTAGACCTTGGTGCTAATCCGGTCGCCAACAAAATACATGTCCACCTCACCTTTACTCTTTGCCTCAATTTTACCTCTGTAGCTGGTCTGGAATAATCCGTTGATCTTTTCGAATGTATTCTCTGAAAT
>JANMMA010000109.1:0-7411 GCA_031372815.1 Sphingobacteriales bacterium | reverse complement strand
GCGGAAATTTCAAAGGATATATCAGTGACTTCAATACAACAGGTTCTATTGAAACAGCGCTGGGCACTATGACGGCTAACGTAAACCTGAAATTTCCAAAGGGCAGGCCCCCTTCTTATTCCGGTGTGGTCAACACTAAAGGTTTCGCTCTGGGAAAATTCCTTAATTCCAGTGTACTCGGAGATATTGCTTTTGACGGCGCTATAAAAGGTACCGGCTTTGAAACATCCGGCGCCATAGAACTTGATGGCAAAGTGATGTCTGTCGAATTTAATAATTACCTCTATCGTAATGTAACATTGAATGGAAAACTACAAAAGAAACAATTTACGGGAGAGGCCATTGTTGACGATCCTAATGCAAAAGCGGTTTTGAATGGCTTCTTCAACCTCAACAATCCAAAAAAGCCTGAACTGAATATCGTTGCCGAGATCCAACGTGCACACCTGAAAGCCATCCATTTCACAGAAGATAATATGAGTGTGATCGGGAAGATCAAGGTAAATTTTCTAGGTCGGTCAATAGATGATTTCATTGGTGAAGCTTCCCTGTTTGATGTGGCACTTACTAAAGACGATGAGACCTATGTATTTGATACACTTCATTTTTATTCGATGATAGTTGACAATAAGAAACAGATCGAAATAAAAAACTCAGATGTTAACATTAATGTGAAAGGAAATTTCAAAATCACCGAAATTCCATCACAGATAAATGGTTACCTCAGTAAGTATTACCCTACCTATTTCAAAAAGAACACAAAAAAACAGAGCAACCAGGAATTTACCCTGAAAGCTGAACTGAAAAACATTGATCAGTACCTGAAAATTTTTAATAAGAAGATATCGGGCTTCGACAACACACTGATCACGTCAACAATTAATTCTGATCAACAGATTTTTGAGATAAACGTTGACATTCCGGAAGCCAGCTTCGGAAAATATGAGTTCAAAGATTTTGCTTTTCACGGAAAAGGGGATTTTGACAGCCTTAGGGTCAGTTCGGGAGCGGGAATGGTGACTGTGAATGACAGTCTTCAGTTTCCAAATACTGCCATTACAATACTTGCTGCAGGTGACATATCAGATATCAATATAACCACGTCGGCCAACCAGGCGATCAATGCAGCAATGCTTTCTGTCAGGGTCACTCATCTCGAGGACGGTGTCCGGATAAAATTTAATCCTTCTTCCATCGTACTGAACCAGAAAACCTGGACAGTTGATAAGAATGGTGAACTCACCATTAGTAAATCTGTTGTTGACGCCAGCGAAATCAGGCTGACCAATGGAGAACAGGAAGTGCTGATTTCTTCCATTCCTTCGGAGCTGGGAAATTCACACGATATCATCGCGAGCCTTCACCGGGTTAACCTTGGAGAGATACTTCCGTTTGTTATGCAGGAACCACAGATTCAGGGCATCACCAGCGGGGAAATTACCATTGAGGACCCGCTAAATAAATTAAAGGTTTACCTGAATGCCCAGACTGAACAAACATATTTTGAAGATGATTCCATTGGAATAACATCAATCAATGGATATTGGGATAATGTTAAGGAGAAGGCCAATTTCAACCTGGTGTCTGAAAATCCTGATTATGATTTCAAGATTGGTGGGAATATAAATATTGGCGATAGTTCCGACCAGACAATAGATGTAAATGCAGCGATCAACAATACGAGACTATCGATATTAAAAAAATATCTCACGGTCGTCTTTTCTGAAATGGATGGAACTGCGGAAGGAAATTTGCGGCTATCGGGCAAACTGAACTCACCACAACTGACAGGCACTGCGAAAATCAAAAATGCAGGTGTGAAGATCGATTATACACAAGTTTATTACAAACTCAATGACGCCATCCTCACATTCAGCCCCGGGGTACTGGATATCGGCGACATCACCCTTACTGATAAATTTGGAAATTCAGGTCGGATATCCGGAACCCTTCAGCATAGATTATTCAGGGATCTTAAATACGATTTCAGGGCTTCTTCCAATAAACTTCTGGTGCTTAATACCAACAAGATCAATAATGACATTTTTTATGGCTCTGCCCTGGCGAGAATGAATTTTGTGCTGCAGGGTCCTGAGGAAAATATGAAGATGTATGTTGTGGGAGAACCCGTAGACAGTTCAAGGATTACCATCATGACCTCCGGCGCCTCCAAAGAAAGTGATGAAGTGGATTACATAGTGTGGCGGCAGTATGGAAGGGAAATGAATGCTGACTCGCTGCGTGGTTCCAGAAATAATCTTTCCATAGATCTTGACCTTACCGCCAATACATTCTTAAAGATGGCCGTTGTACTTGATGAAGTTACTGGCGATAGCATAACGGCAACGGGAGACGGCAGTATTAAGATACTTACGGGTACCAACGAAACCATGGTAATGAATGGACGTTATAACATTGACCGCGGATATTATAATTTCAATTTCCAGGACATATTCAATAAGCCTTTTACCCTTGAACAGGGATCGAACAGTTACCTGAGCTGGACAGGTAATCCTTATGATGCGGAGATCAACATAAACGCCACCTACCTGGCCGAGAAAGTCAGGATGAGCACGTTGTTCGATGAGTCAAACAAAAGTGGTGTGTCAAGTGTGAGTTCAGACTTAATGCGGGAGATTAGTGATGTGATTGTCAAATGTAATCTCTCCGGGACACTTAGTGCCCCCAATCCAACATTTGAAATAATTATACCACCAAACAGCACGGTGAAAAACAATGCGTCTGTTGATAATAAAATAAAAGCCATCAACCGTGATAACAATGAAGTGAGTAAGCAATCAACCTACCTGATAGTATTCAAAAGTTTCGCCCCTCAAGCTGCCATTGTCTCCAATGATATTAATAATGACCTGATCAACAATACGATTTCCGGTGTGATCAACAGTATACTGGCGAACAGTGTGCAAAATTTATTCTATAAGATTTTTGGATCGTCAGTTGACGTCAATTTCAACTATTCGCGTATGGCAACGACAGCCCAGGGAACAACTTCTACATCCTCCAGTTCCAGCGATAATACCAGGGAGAATGTAAGCTTACAATTCATTAAATCGATGGTAAACAACAGGCTTGTAGTATCTCTGGGAAGTGATTTTAATTTCAACGCCATGGGTAACGCTGCCGGTGCCGTATCCACCCAGTCCTTCCTTTTCTTACCAGATGTGAACCTGGAATATAAGATAACGCCTGATGGCCGTTTCAGGACATCTTTTTTTTACCGCAGCAGTTATGACGCCTTGTCCACTTCGGGTAGGCGTGACCGTACCGGAGGAAACATTTCTTACCGTACAGAATTTGATTATATATTCAAAAGGAGAAAAACGAACCCTCCTGTTGCAACGGATTCAAGTTCCCTGGACCCGGGAAAGTAACATAATAATTACCTTACACCTGATCCTGGATCCATACATGTACTTGCATTCCCACATTTACCACATTTCCCAATTCCCACATTTCACAAACTGTGTCCCATTTTATCCCGCTTCGTATTAAGATACTTTTCGTTATGTGAATTCGGTGTTACCCTGATCGGAATGCTGTCTACAATTTCCAATCCGTAACCTTTCAGGGCCACTCTTTTCTTGGGATTATTACTGATCAATTTAAGTTTGGTAACATTAAGGAACCTCAGAATCTGTGCGCCTACACCATAATCCCTTTTGTCCATAGGGAAACCAAGGTGAAGGTTAGCCTCTACGGTATCCATGCCAGCTTCCTGCAGTTTGTAAGCTTTAAGTTTATTCAGAAGGCCTATTCCCCTACCCTCCTGGTTCATGTACAATACCACTCCTTTGCCTTCTTTTTCTACCATCTCCATAGCTTGGTGGAGTTGCTCCCCGCAGTCACACCTTAGCGATCCCAGGATATCGCCCGTAAAGCATGAAGAATGCACTCTTACCATTACAGGCTCATCTTTTTCCCAGGTCCCTTTTACTAAAGCAAGGTGCTCACCACTTTCCGGGCTGTTTCTTTCCCGAAAAATGTGGAGGGTAAAATGACCGTATTTTGTGGGCATATCTACTTTCACGACCTCTTCGATTAATGAATCGGTCTGAAGGCGGTACTCTATAAGATCCTTGATGGAGATAATTTTCATGTCGAGTTTCTCTGCCATATCTATTAACTGTGGAAGCCTGGCCATTGAACCATCCTCGTTCATAATTTCTACCAGGACCCCGGCTGGCTCAAAACCAGCCAGCCTTGACAGGTCTATTGCAGCTTCCGTGTGCCCGGAACGTCTTAACACCCCTCCCCGCTTCGCCCTTAATGGAAAGATGTGACCGGGTCTGCCAAGCTCCGCGGGTGAAGTGGCAGGATCTACCAGCGCAAGAATAGTCCTTGACCGATCATGGGCTGAAATCCCGGTAGTACAACCATGGCCAAGCAGGTCCACCGAAACCGTAAAGGCCGTTTCATGCAACGCCGTATTATTGTTCACCATGAGCTCAAGTCCGAGCTCTTCGCAACGGTCTTCCAACAGTGGGGCGCAGATCAACCCCCTTCCGTATTTGCTCATGAAATTAATCACTTCAGGTGTAGCATTCCTGGCCGCCGTGACGAAATCGCCTTCGTTTTCACGGTCTTCATCGTCAACCACGATCACCATTTTTCCCTGCCTGATGTCGTTTATCGCTGATTCAATAGAGTCCATTGGTTTGATTATGCCACAAAATTAGGATAAATCCCCCCAGTTCACACCCCAAGACCCTAAATGGGATAATTACGGCGGAAACGTTAAACAGGATTAGGACAGTCATTCACAGGTTTTAAACAAAATTTGAAAAATCTTTTTTTGTTAACAGCCTCCCAATATTACTATCGATTTTTACAGCATCTTTGCCGCTTAAAATCGTAAACATGGGTAAGAAAATTATGCCGTTATTGGCCATGCTGCTGGTTCATGTGGTTGTTCATGCGCAGTTAACAACAGCCAGTATGGTGGGGTTTGTTAAAAACGCCGACGGAAAGGGCATGGTAGGAGCGTCAATTGAAGCGGTACACGAGCCTTCAGGAACGCGCTATAAAACACAATCACTGGCTGATGGCCGCTTTGTTCTGACCTCTATGAGGATAGGCGGACCTTATACCATAAAAGCAAGTTTTGTTGGTTACGGAATGCAAACTACCAATGACGTTAATCTGGCGCTGGGTGAACCTACGCGTGTTGATTTCGCGTTGGCAGAATCGAATAACCAGCTCCAGGAAATTACCGTAACCGGCACCAGGGCTAGAAACCTCATCTCTAAGGAACGAAAAGGAACATCTACCAATATCAACCGGCGCGTTCTAGCTAGTTTGCCTACGCTGAACCGAAGCATTACGGACTTTACCAAGCTCACCCCACAGGCGAATGGTACTTCATTTGCCGGACAAGATAACAGGTTCATCAACTTTACCATCGACGGTTCGATCTTCAATAACTCATTTGGTTTGCAGGCCCTGCCCGGCAGCCAAACCAACTCAACACCCATTTCTTTGGATGCTGTAGATGAGATCCAGGTTAATATTTCTCCCTACAACCTGAAAGAAGCCGGATTTACCGGAGCTTCAATTAATGCGGTTACTAAAAGTGGTACCAATACCTTCCATGGTAGTGGTTTTTCTAATAGCAGGAGTGAGAGCCTGGTGGGCGACAAAGCCGGATCAAACGGAAAAGATCCCGTTGTAGTTACAGCGTTCGACGTAAAACAATTTGGAGGAAGTATTGGCGGACCAATCATTAAAAACAAATTATTTTTCTTTGCCAACTACGAAGGGGAACGCCGGAAGGATCCGGGCACCAACTTCGTAGCAAGCACGGGAAGCAATACCGGAAGCCAGGTAACAAGGGTTAAGGCATCTGACCTCGATGCATTATCAAATTTCCTGGAGACCAACTTTGATTATGTTACCGGACCATACCAGGACTATTCATTGGCAACAGAGAGTAATAAAGCCTTGTTGAAGTTCGACTATAACATCAGCGATAAACATAAGCTGAGCTTAAGGGGAAATGTCCTGAAATCTGTCAGGGATGTGCCGTCGAGCAGTTCAGGCGGGTTCAACGGAAGAAGGGACAATGCATTTGCGATGACCTATTCCAATACCAACTACGAGATCAATAACGACATTTATTCTGCGATCCTTCAGTTGAACAGCAGGCTGGGAAATACAGTGAGCAATGAGTTCACTTTTGGCTACACTGCAAACCGCGACTACCGGAATGAAAAAGGCCGTCCATTTGCAACAGTGGATATTCTTGACGGTAATGACAGGAATTATATCACTTTCGGATCTGAACCTTTTACGCCCAACAATATCCTTAGCACAGATACCTGGCAGGTATCTGATAACCTGACTATCTTCAAAGGCAAACACACTATTTCAACAGGTTTTAATTTTGAATCTTTCAAATTCTTCAACCAGTTTACGCCAAATATCAATGGCCAATATGTTTTTCATAACCTGGATAGTTTTTATGCCTCTGCAAATGCATTCATTGCCAATCCCAATATGACCACCAATCCCGTGAACGTCAGGAGGTATGCACTGACTTATAGCAACCTTCCGGGAGGAGGATTATGGAACGCAACAACGAGCGCAAAAAATATTGGCTTTTATATACAGGACGAAGTTGCCCTCCAGGACAATTTAGTGATGACATATGGGGTAAGGGTTGACGTTCCATTCTTTACCGGTAGCGGCTATGAAAATGCTGAAGTGGATAATTTTAACTTTCTTGATGAGACGGGACAGGCAACAAAATTGAGCACATCACAACTACCGTCTGCCAAATTTATGATCTCACCAAGATGGGGGTTTAATTATGACGTTTCCGGAAAGAAAACGACCCAGATTCGTGGTGGACTTGGCTTGTTCTCAGGAAGGCCTGCGTTTGTATGGATTAGCAACCAGATCGGAAACAATGGTGTTCAAAGTGGATCCATCAGCACAGACAATACCAGGGCTTTTCCATTTAGTGATGACGTGACCAGAAACATCCCAACCATTACCAATCCCGGACAACCTGCGCCTTCATATAATATTGCTACAACAGAAAAAAACTTCCGTTTCCCCCAGGTATTCAGGGGTAACCTGGCAGTGGATCAGAATTTGGGAGCTGGCATTGTTGCTTCTGTGGAATTTCTTTTTACACAGAGCTTAAGCAATGTATTCTATTACAACGCCAACTTAAAAAATGCTACCGGAGTTTTCAGTGGCCCGGATAGCCGTCCCCGTTATGGTACATTCAATACCACAACCGGAGGTCTATTGACGGGAGCTGCATTCAACAACGCAGTCAGGGTAAATCCCAAGATCTCCGATGCGACTGTAATGAAAAGTGGACCGTACGGATCCAACATCATGGCCACTTTCAAAATTGAAAAACCAATTCGTAGCAAGGGACTTG
>JANMMA010000094.1:0-3319 GCA_031372815.1 Sphingobacteriales bacterium | reverse complement strand
GCCACAATGACGTTACTCAATGCTACCAGTGGACCCATGATTTCAGCCGGTGTTTTTCCATACCGCCAGAGATTTGAACGGAAGTTAATGTCGGCAGAAATTTTTATCCCTTTTTTTGCAGCTACAGTAAGACCTGCTAATAAGCAATCTGCAGCGCCCTGGGAGAGTGCCGGAGTAATGCCTGTCCAGTGTAACCAATTCGCACCTTCAAGTACAAGTTCCCAGTTGAAACTGTCTTTATTGATTGTTGAAAAAGAAGACGGCAATCTGTCGTACGTGATGTTTGTAGACCTATTCATGGCTCCGTTCTCTACAAAATAAAGCCCGAGACGATCCGCGGAATATTGGGTGAATTGCATGTCAACATTCAGTTGACGCCAGGCACCGGTAGCAGCCCGGCCAAGTGGGTTATCTGGAAATCTCGTGACGTGTGCAGCATGCCTTCCCCAGGCAGCGAGAGCAGCACTTACATTGGCTTCTGAACCACTGTATAATATATCTAACCGGTCTGTCTGTTCAATTTTCTTTTTGCCAGGTGGAGACAATCTCATCATGATTTCTCCAAAAGTGATTATTTCAGCCATGCCTTAAAGTTAGCAGTATTTTACAGTGGTTGTCTTTCATTTTTGCATATAGCCAGCTATCCCCATTTCTAATCCACGCAGTTCAGCCAGTCCGCGTAAACGACCTATAGCACTGTAGCCTGGATTGGTTTTTTTAGCCAGATCATCGAGCATCTGGTGTCCATGATCGGGCCGCATGGGAATGCTTACTTTTCGGGTATGCATTAGAGATACCACTTCTTTCATCACAGAAAAAAGATCAGCGTCTCCCTCAAGATGATTGTCTTCATAAAAATCACCCTGTTCATTGCGTTTAGTACTGCGTAAATGAAGAAAATGGATGCGGCCCCCAAATCTTCTTACCATACCAGGCAGATCATTGTCTGACCTCACGCCAAAAGAACCGGTACAAAAACACAAGCCATTTGAAGGTGACGATACCGCACCAAAAATAAAGTCGAGGTCCAGTGAATTGCTTACAATTCTTGGCAGTCCAAAAATGGCATAAGGTGGATCGTCAGGATGTATGACCATATTAATGCCCACAGACTCCGCAACCGGGATGATCTCTTTAAGGAAAAGTACAAGGTTTTGCCTAAGGGTATTCTTATCGACGTTATCATAACTATCCAGTGCCTGTTGAAATTGGTGAAGGCTAAAACTTTCTTCGCTACCAGGAAGTCCGGCTATAATATTTTTTTGAAGTGCTCTTTTGTCGGATTCGTCCATCGACTTCCATTTCTGTTCTCCCAGCATGATGTCGGCCTCGTCATAACTCAGCGCTGCATTTTTTCGCTTCAGAATGAACATATCGAAAGCAATTAGAGCTGCCCGTTCAAACCTTAAAGCAAGTGAACCATCCGGCATAGGAAAAGCAAGGTCGGTACGGGTCCAGTCGAGCACCGGCATAAAATTATAGGTCACGGTAGTTATTCCGTTTGCAGCAAGATTGATCAGCGTCTGCTTATAATTTTGGACAAATCCTTCATACCCGTGAGACCTTGTTTTGATCGCTTCATGGACCGGTACACTTTCCACCACTTTCCACTCAAGTCCTGCGTCATTGATGATTTTCTTCCTCGTAAGAATTTCATTTTCCGGCCATACGCCACCGTTAGGTATGTGATGGAGTGCTGTGACTACCCCTGAACAGCCTGCCTGAAGAATATGGGAAAGTAAAACGGAGTCATTTGGCCCAAACCAGCGCATGGTCTGAACCATCTTGTAGGGATTCGTCATAATTGGATGTTATAAATACATTTACGATATGAAGATAGTCGCAATTTTTCTTTTAGCAGGATGTAGCCTTGCTAACCCGGGTTTCAGTCAGGCAAAACTGGTTTTTTTTACTTCATTTGATGGTACACGGATCTACTATGAAGTGAGCGGGAAAGGATATCCTGTTCTACTGCTCCATGGTTTTATGAAAAATGGCAGCGACTGGAAGAAGATTCCCCTTTATGATTCGTTATTAAAAACTGGGTATAAGGTCATAACTGCAGACCTGAGAGGCAATGGTAAATCGGGCAAACCCCATACTCCGGAAGCCTATGCTGAAGATGCGGAAGCCAAAGACCTGATAGGATTGATAACTTATTTGCATATGAAGAAATATGCTGTTGTCGGCTATTCCAGGGGATCGATCATTGCTACGCGGGTGTTAGTGCTCGACAAACGTTCCAAACCTTCTGTGTTGGGTAGAAAGGATGCTGATTTCACCAATCCGTAGTGGTCAAGAAGAATTGCTTTTTATGAAGCAATGATGAACGACAGTGTTCCAGGGTTCGACGGTGCACGAAAAAGAATCAAAGAACAGGGCCTTGATCAATTAGCACTTGCTTACCAGCAAAAAGGTCAGCCTTCAACAAGTCATGCTACGTTGGCAAAACTGAAACAAAAAGTGATGGTGATATGCAGTGACCAAGACCTAGAGATTCTTTTTTTAGGCTTATTTATTTGAAGAACGTTGCATATACTGCTTTGAAAAAAGCGTCGAGTTTTTGTTCGTCAAGATTCCCATTGGTTCTGACAGCGCTGCACAGGTCCAGTCCAAATGGTTCAACAGTTTCAATGGCAACCCTTACATTACCGGCATTCAGGCCACCTGCAAGAAAAACAGGAACGTTTAATGTCTCCCTGATCTTTCTGCTAATATTCCAATTGTGAGTATTACCCGTACCGCCCAACACTTTAACCTTCAGGTTAGGGTTTCCCGAATCCAGTAGTACGGCATCAACAAACGGTTCAACCTGTTTTGCACGTACAATATCTTCTTCGTCGATCACATGTATTACCTGGACCAGTTTGATCCATGGAAGTGCTTCATGCAAACGCTGATAGGTTTCCATTTCCAAATAATCAACTAACTGGAGAGTATTCGTATGTGTGAGGTAGTGGTGCTCGAGAATATTTTCTGCATTGGTTTCACTCGTCAAAAGGAAGCTCGCGACAGCCGGAGGGACCGAAGCAGCTATAGTTTTAATGAGGGCATCTTCTATAACGCCGGGGCCTGAAGGCATCTTCCCTACCAGCCCAACTGCAGACGCCCCGTATTCTACAGCCATCCTGGCTTCTTCCAAAGAACTGATACAGCAAATTTTGATTCGTGGTATCATCATGGGTTCAAATGGGGCCTGAATATATGGACATTAATGCATTTTTCAATTTCGGTGTACTTGATTTAAATCATAAAACAGCAAACTGTCTTTTCCTATTTTAGCCATCTCTCAAACTATAAAGTAGCTGGCGGAACATGA
>JANMMA010000052.1:0-9754 GCA_031372815.1 Sphingobacteriales bacterium | reverse complement strand
AAAGAATATCCTAATTTATCATAATCAAGTACCAGTGAGGAGAACAGTTTTGTTTTTTCGTAAGGAAGAAATCGGGTTGAACAATCCACTGGCATAAATTTGAGCTAATGTCGCAAAAAATAGGATGCAGGTCACGCTTCTTCACACTACTTCACCTTCCAAATCAAAATCGAAAGCCTTGGTAATCTTCACCTGGACAAACTGTCCGGGAGTAAGTATTTGTTTTGAATGAACGATGACTTCATTGTCCACTTCTACGCTGTCAAATTCTGTCCGTCCCAGATAACGGCCAGATTCTTTTTTGTCAATCACCACCCTAAACGTATGGCCAATTTTTTCCTGGTTTTTTTCATAGCTGATCTCTTGTTGCACTTCCATTACCTCCCTGGCTCTTTCTTCTTTAGTCTCCTGGGGTACGTCGTCGACAAAATCGTGAGCAGAGGTTCCTTCTTCATGGGAATATGTAAAGATGCCAACGCGTTCGAAGCGGTGCTGCATTAAAAACGATTTCAATGCTTCAACATCGTTTTGTGTTTCGCCCGGAAAACCCGCAATCAGTGTGGTGCGAAGACAAATTTCGGGAAGTTTTTCCCGTATGGCAAAGATCAGGTCATTCATTTCTTCCCTGGTGATCTGTCGCTTCATGGCTTTGAGCATATTATTGCTGGCGTGTTGCAGCGGCATATCAAGGTAATTACATATGTTTTTCCGCTCTTTCATGACCTCAATAATGTCCATCGGAAATTTGGAAGGATAGGCATAATGGAGCCTGATCCATTCCAATCCGGGTATATCAGCAAGTGCATGCAGAAGCCTGGGCAACTCCCTTGTTTTATACCTGTCCAATCCATAATAGGTGAGCTCCTGAGCGATCAGCATGATTTCTTTGACTCCGGAACCGACAAGTTTTTTAGCTTCTGCAACAAGTTCCTCAATAGGTCTGCTAATATGCTTTCCGCGCATCAGCGGAATCGCACAAAAAGAACAGGTTCGGTTACATCCTTCGCTGATTTTCAAGTAGGCGTAGTGAGATGGTGTGCTTAGGAGCCTCTCCCCTACGAGTTCTGCTTTATAGTCAGCTTCGAGGGTCTTCAATAGCCCGGGCAGTTCCATAGTGCCAAAATAGGCATCTACTTCAGGGATTTCTTCTTCCAGGTTAGTGCGGTATCGTTCACTCAGGCAACCGGTGACATATACTTTCTCTACTTTTCCCCTTCTCTTTAGTTCAACCTGCTGTAGTATTGTCTCAATGCTTTCTGCCTTTGCTTTATCTATAAAACCACAAGTATTGACAATAACGATATTGTGATCCTTTTTTTTATTCTCGTGTACTACGTCAATGTCGTTTGCCAGTAATTGTCCACTCAGCACTTCACTATCCACCAGGTTTTTACTGCAACCCAGGGTAATAATATTCACCTTATTCTTCTGAAGTGTCCTTGTTTTCATAAATAGCTGCAAAGGTAATTCTTAAAAGCTTGGTTAAAAGTTGATTTTTGTTTAATCTTTAGGCTGGAATGGGTGATTATGCTGACAAAACCTGCTTAACTCAAAGGGTATTTCACGCCGTGGTTATTGACTTTACTACAAATCCTTTTTACCTTTATTATACCCTAAGAGTACCAATGTATTTCCTGGAGATTAAGGTTCTGCGAGTGAGATGGAAATGTAAACAGCGGGGAACAATTCTTACCCCTGACCCTGATAAAGACTTCTGGCCCTGTTGATTACCGCAAAGGTTATTATGCACTGATCAACGTATTTGACCGATCATTGACTTAACGAGATGATCGCTGTACTAAAAATAAATAACCCAGCCTGGATCCGACTGATTTCTACTACTCCGGGTATTGTATATCATGGGTTAGGTGTCAATCAACTTCAAAAAGCAGCCCTTTTCCAAGGGCCGCTTTTTTATAATTAGCTAATGTGGGAATGTGGGAATGTGGGAGTACAAATGTGGGAACGTGGGAGTACAAATGTGGGAATGCGAAAATGTGGGGATACATCACATTATCTCATTCCATTAATCACATTATTCACACTAACCACATGATCACATTACCCCAATATGCTATCCACAAATTCGTGTTTATTAAACACCAGCAGATCCTCCATTTTCTCACCTACACCAACAAACTTCACGGGGATGCTAAACTGACTTGCAATAGCCAGCACTACGCCGCCTTTTGCAGTACCATCGAGCTTGGTGATGGCCAGCGCTGTAACGTCTGTGGCCGCAGTAAAATGCCTGGCCTGTTCTAGCGCGTTTTGTCCGGTTGATCCATCGAGCACCAGCAACACCTCATGTGGAGCATCAGGGATCACTTTTTGAATTACTCGCCTGATCTTCGTAAGCTCATCCATCAAATAGGCCTTATTGTGGAGCCTGCCCGCTGTGTCTATGATCACTACATCTGACCCCCTGGCTACCGCGCTATTGACGGTATCAAATGCCACAGAAGCCGGATCACTTCCCATATCCTTTTTGACAATTGGCACCCCTGCCCTTTCTGACCATATCGTTAACTGATCAACCGCTGCTGCGCGGAACGTGTCTGCAGCACCCAGTAAAACCGAATTTCCAGCAATCTTAAAGTTGTGTGCGAGCTTGCCGATAGTAGTTGTTTTACCAACACCATTAACACCAACTACAAGGATAACATATGGTTTAGTGCCAAGTGGAGTACTGAAATCCCGGTAAGACTGTTCCTTCGCTTCAACCAGCATCGCCTCCACCTCCTCTTTAAGAATACTGTTCAATTCACTGGTATTCAGATATTTATCTCTTGCGACTCTTTTTTCAATTTGTTCAATTATTTTCACCGTAGTGTCAATACCCACATCCGCCGACACGAGTGCATCTTCCAGGTTATCCAGTACTTCTTCATCAACGATACTTTTGCCAGCTACTGCTTTTGTGATCTTACTGAAAATATTTTCCCTGGTTTTTTCCAGCCCTTCGTTTAGGCTCTGCTTTTCTTTCTTGCCAAATAGCTTGTCGAATAAACCCATAATTCAATATTAATAAAACAGATCGTAACGCATCAGGAAATCCTGTTGGTTTGAATCGCCGAGCAAAAAGCTCGCTGTTTCAAATACGCAAAAACCCGCCTTTTGGTAAAACCTGATTGCTTTGTTGTTCTTCTGCCATACCTGGAGCCAGATCGTTTGATAACCTTCTTGATGGGCAAGCAATTTGATCATGTCGAGCATTGCCTTTCCCAGACTGAAACCCTGGTATTCCAGTAACACGTATATACGCTGGATCTCGAGTGCTTTTACCTGTTCCAGTTTTTTAGCTTTTCGATCGTCCCGCACTTTAGTAAAGGCCACGGGTACACCGTCAAGATAGGCAAGGAAAAAGCGGGCGTGATTGCTTTGGAACTCTTGCAGGATATTCTCCTCGGAAAACTGCGACTGAAGGTATGACTCCATGTTCTCCGGGGTATTCATTTCACCATAAGTCTCCATGAAAGTTTCCCGCGCGATCTTCCTGATCAACCCCGCATCCTCGATGCCCGCAGCCCTGATCTGGATTTTTTTTTCCATACAAGCGTAAAAATAAGAAAAGCTGTCCTGGTTATAGCAGAACAGCTTTACTGTGCATTACCAGGAGGTAATTAATTTATTTAGCAGCCAGGTATTCCTTGATCTTATCCTTATGGATAATAGACTCTTTGAAGGTATATGCTCCTGACTTAGGGCTGCGAACAGCTTTAATCACTTTTGTCCAGTTTTTCGCTTCCGCGGCCGCTTTCTGGTCTTTCGTCTTTATCGCGGTTTTAGCTGCTTTTGCCATGATTATTTAATTTCCTTGTGAATGGTATATTTTTTCATGATCGGGTTGAACTTCTTAAGTTCAAGACGCTCAGGAGTGTTTTTCTTATTCTTGCTGCTTATGTAACGGCTGGTGCCTGGAAGCCCCGTTGTTTTGTGTTCCGTGCATTCCAGAATTACCTGTACCCTACTGCCTTTCTTTGCCATTGTAGATCGGTTTTGAAATTATTTATATGTGTACGCCTTTTGCACGCATTTCCTTAACCACAACGTACAAACCTCTTTTATTGATAGTCCTGATGCCTTCCGTAGAAACCTTCATGGTTACCCATTTGTCCTCTTCCGCAAGGAAAAAACGCTTGGTCTGCAGATTAGGTAGAAACCTCCTCTTCGTCTTGATATTAGAATGGGAAACGTGGTTTCCGCCCATAGGCTTCTTACCGGTGATCAAACATACTCTAGCCATTTTATCTGAATTTTTGGGACGGCAAAGGTCACAAATTATTCTCACAATGCAAAATCAATTTCCATACATAATTGCCTAACCAATTGATTTTGCCATTATTTCCCTGCCAAAAGCCGGGGGAAGCCTTTAATTTACCATGTTTCCAGTCATATACAGGGTTGGAAGGCTGTAGAATACACATATTAAAGTCCAACGCTTTGTTGGGGTGACATTGATCACAGGAAAGCCCTGACAGCATGGGTAAATTTGCGCTGTACAATCAAAAATACAACAATGAAAAAGAACCTCAGCAACGCAGACCGTTTGATCAGGGTTATGATCGCAATAGCTTTTGCCGTATTATATTTTACCAACGTAGTTACCGGCACCCTGGGCATCATTTTATTAGTAGCAGGTGGAGTGCTTTTTGCAACAACGCTGGTAGGGTTTTGTCCGCTTTATGCACTATTTGGCATCAGCACCTGCCCGGTTAAAAGAACGGCATAATTTATTTTTATGGCAACATTTCAAGAATTGTTAAATAGCGATACTCCGGTCCTGGTAGACATTACCGCAACCTGGTGCGGACCGTGTAAAATGATGGCGCCGGAACTTAAAAAGCTGGTGGAGATGCATGGTGATAATCTCAAGGTCATCAAGGTAGATATTGATAAGAACCCGAGTGCAGCCCAGGCTTACCAGGTACAAAGCGTTCCTACACTCATGTTGTTCCTGAAAGGACGTCAGTTATGGCGACAAAGCGGAGTAATGAGTGCTGCGCAGCTATCCACCCTGATCAGGAGTAAAGTACCCCTGTAGTTTTTGTTGAAAAGGTCCGGGTTCATCAATCCGGAAGAAGATAATAACAAATATGTATTTTCGCAACGAATTCAACAACAAACTATATTATGGCATATGACGTAATCGTCCTGGGAAGCGGTCCCGGCGGATATCCTGCAGCGATCAGGGCTTCACAATTAGGGTTAAAGGTTGCAATCATCGAGAAAGAAAGTCTGGGGGGCGTATGCCTCAACTGGGGTTGTATTCCCACCAAAGCCCTACTCAAAAGCGCACAGGTTTATGATTATATGAAACATAGTGTTGATTATGGCATCAAATCAAACGGCGTTGAACATGATTTTGGAGCGGTTATCAAAAGGAGCCGTGGTGTTGCAGATAAAATGAGTAAGGGTGTACAGTTCCTGATGAAAAAGAATAAGATCGATGTGGTGATGGGTTATGGCAAAATTGCGTCAAAAGGAAAAGTTGAAGTCACTGCAGCAGATGGAAAAAAGCAAATCGTTGAAGCGAAATATATTATCATAGCTACAGGTGCGCGTAGCCGTCAGCTTCCTGCCATGCCGGTAGACGGCAAGAAAATCATTGGTTACCGTGAAGCCATGGTGCTTCCACAACAGCCCAAAACTATGATTGTTGTGGGAAGTGGTGCCATAGGTGTTGAATTCGCTGATTTTTACAATAGCATGGGAACCAAGGTCACCATTGTTGAATTTATGCCGCGTGTAGTGCCGGTTGAAGACGAAGACATCAGTAAAGAACTGGAAAAACAATTGAAACGCAAGGGCATCGCTATCATGACTTCCGCCGAAGTTATCAAAACAGACACTACCGGTGCCGGCGTTAAAGCCACGGTAAAATCTGCAGCCGGCGAAGCTACGCTTGAAGCCGATATTCTATTAAGCGCGGTAGGGATACAGTCGAACCTGGAGAATATTGGCCTGGAAGAAAATAGCATTAAGACGGAGAAGGGTAAGATAATGGTAGATAAATTCGGGCAGACAACCGTTCCGGGAATCTTCGCCATCGGCGACTGTGCTCCCGGGCAGGCACTAGCTCACGTGGCCAGTAAAGAAGGCGTAAATACTGCAGAATATATTGCCTTCCTGGAAAAGAAATCAACGCATCAGCCGGAAGCCATGGACTACAATAATATACCCGGCTGTACATATAGCTCACCTGAGATTGCCTCTGTTGGATACACCGAAAAAGCTGCCAAAGACGCCGGCTTCGAAATTAAAGTGGGCAAATTTCCTTTTATGGCAAGCGGTAAAGCCAGTGCTTCAGGATCTACGGAAGGCTTTGTGAAGGTGATCTTTGACGCGAAATACGGAGAATTTTTAGGGGCCCACATGATTGGAAACGGTGTTACCGAAATGATCGCTGAAGTAGTCGTAGCCAGGAAACTGGAAACCACATTTCACGAGATCCTTGGATCTGTACACCCCCATCCTACCATGAGTGAAGCCCTTAAAGAAGCAACGGCTGCTGCTTATGGTGAAGCCATCGACATTTAAAACAATTATTATCGACAAGATTCTTTCTGCATTTAATATCAGCGCCTTAAATGAGATGCAATTGGCTACTATTGAAGCCATGAAGCAACCCGGTGACCTGATTCTGCTGGCACCAACAGGCTCAGGTAAGACACTGGCTTTTTTGTTGCCACTGCTCGATATACTTAATCCCGACATCGCTGCAACACAGGCGATTATTATTGTTCCGTCAAGAGAACTGGCACTGCAAATAGAACAGGTTTTTAAAACCATGTCTACCGGCTTTAAAATCACCTGTTGCTATGGTGGCCACCTTCGCGAAACAGAAGAGAATAACCTGCTGGAAGCGCCCGCTTTAATTGTAGGAACTGCCGGGCGATTGGCAGATCACCTGCGACGCGGAAACATTAAAACAGGTAACATCAAGTCGCTGATCCTGGATGAGTTCGATAAATCGCTCGAGCTTGGATTTGAAGCAGAAATGTCATTCATCATAGGTTCCCTACCAGCGATCCAAAAAAGATTGCTTACTTCGGCTACGGATACCCGTGAGATACCCGCATTCATCGGTCTGAACGAACCCGTGAAACTCAATTTTATTACGGGTGAGACTAAAGAAATGCTTGATTTCCGGATTGTGCAGAGTGACATCAATGATAAGCTCGATACGCTATTCAGGCTCGTCTGTCATATTGGTGACAGGTCGGCTATTGTATTTCTGAACCATCGTGAATCCGTGCAACGCACAAGCGACTACCTCAAAGAAAAAGGTATCGTTAACGTTTTTTATCATGGCGCCATGGAACAAGTAGAGCGCGATAGTGCACTGGGTAAGTTTCGCAATGGCAGCGCAAACGTATTGGTTACTACGGATCTTGCATCACGCGGACTTGACATTCCCAATATCAGGTATATCATACACTATCATCTTCCAGCGACTGAGGAAATATTCCTGCATCGAAACGGACGCACAGCACGGATGGTTGCCAGTGGAACTGTTGTCATGATCATCAATCCGGATGAAAAAATTCCAGACTATGTAAAGGACGAAGCAATACCTCTCGATCTTTCTGAAACTCCTGTGCTGCCGGAAAAACCAAAATGGTCTACCCTTTTTATCCCTCTTGGAAAGAAAAACAAAGTAAATAAAGTCGACATCGTTGGCTTTCTAACCAATGTAGGACTGTTGAAAAAAGAAGATGTCGGATTAATTGAGGTGAAGGACTTTATTTCTTTTGTTGCCGTTAGAAAATCCCGGGTCGGCAATACACTGGAACTTATCAAGAACGAAAAAATAAAAGGTAAAAAAGTTAAGATCGATATTGCGCGGTAGAGTATTGAAGAGTTACTTGCTAAAAAGGACCGCCAGTGTTGACGGATACTTTTACTACAGTTCTTCCATTTCACGGTTATAGTCGTACTGCAGATCTTCATGCAACGTCTCTATCGCTTTCCTGATTTTCGTTAACTGTTGGTTGTATAAATTTACCAAAGCTGTGCTTTTCTTAAATGCTATACCTGAGTCATTCAGTGTCTTGCAATAAAATACTAATAATTCTATCTCTGCCTGCTTCGAACCTGTATAACGGATATATTTATTGATATTCCGAAGTATTTTCCGAAGGCTTTTTTTAGCAAAATACAGGTTGGATGAATTGATCTCCTCGAACAGATCGGATGTCTCTGCCTTAACCAAACTGATATAAGCATCAAGATCTTGCGCCTCAAATAGAAGATAGGTCAACAGTTCTTTGTTTTCTTTCTTGAATTTTACCAGGCGAAGGCAAAGGTCAACCAGTTTTCCGGGAGGCAATTGCATTAATTCATCTTTGATCTCAAATACCGTAGCCGATTTCATGTATGAAGTATTACTGCAAATATATCTTTCACACAGGCATTTGGTAAAAAAAACCGCGTAATGGCCCCGTTGGTTTTTACAATTGTGGAATGCGATTGTGCGGCAATGCGATTATGTGGCAATACGATTATGCGGCAATACGATTATGCGGCAATGCGATTATGGGGCAATTCCGCAGTGCGGTATTGAGGTAGTGAGCTTGGCAGTGAGGGGTTAATCCTTCACACTAATTGTATTTAGCTTACTGGTTCGCAAATACTTTTTTCAATATATCCGTTGTTCGGGCAACAGGATCGCGCCTGATCTTCATCTCTTCTGCAGCAAGCTGTACAAAAATTCCAGTTAATGCCCTTTCTGTTACATACGCGGTCAGGTCGGTGTTCACCTTATCCCTGCTAAACTGATTGTAAGTGGTAAAAACCGTGTTCCAGTATTTTGTTGCGTCCACTTTCTTCAGGGATGTTTCTATCACGGGTCTGAAAGCTTCCGTGAGTTGCGCAGTGGTTTTTGACTTCAGGTAATTAGTTGCTGCTTTGTCGCCACCCCTCAAAATACCCATGGCATCCTGGATACTCATTTGTTTGACAGCATTGATGAATATCGGGGCCGCTGATTTTGCAGCATCTTCTGCACCTCGGTTCATGGAAAGGATTGCTTGATCTACCTGTTTTCCCAGTCCTACACTTCGCAATTTTTGCTCTACTTTTTTAGCCTCCTCTGGCATGAGTATCTTTAGTGCGGCGTTGCCAAAAAAACCGTCAACTGCTGATAACTGTTTAGTCCCACGTTCTGTACCAACACTCAGTGCTTCTTTCAGTCCGGCAACAACATCGTCATTCGTCAGGCCTTTCGTTTTGCCGAAAAGTTTATTTAGGGGATTCTTAATACCTGTATTTGTAGTGTCGCCACCCGGGGTTGTTTTTTTAAACAATTGCGCCTCAGCACTTTGAGAGAAAATCGACAACATTAAAACGAATGACAAGATTTTATTCATAGTATTAGATTGACAGATTCAAAACTAATACCTAAAACGTCAATACGAGGTTAATGTTATGCTGTTGAATTACTGTTTGATAAAACTGATTTTTGGCATTGACGGATCTTCGACAATCCTCAAAAAGTAGATCCCGGGCTTCAATGTAGCTACCGACAGGCTGTTTTGTTCATTGCTAAAAACGCCTACTGTTGCTGTTCGTCCATCAACACCAAGTATTGCATAGTGTTTCCCTGCCAGTTGGTGGGTTTTAGGAGCCTGAAAATGAAGCTGTTCACCAACCGGGTTAGGATAAACTTTCAGGACAGGTAAAAGGGTATTGTCAATCGGGGTCGCGGGGGAAAAATTATAGGGTTCCCCAAGCGCTTTAGATAGATGGATAG
>JANMMA010000011.1:0-38582 GCA_031372815.1 Sphingobacteriales bacterium | reverse complement strand
CCTCCGCCGTGACAGGGCGGCATTCTAACCAACTGAACTACCGATCCATTCAGTTTTGGGACCGCAAAAATAGGATTTTTTGGTACTTAAACAAGTAAAAATCCAAAATTGCGCTTAATTTAAAAGCGACCGTAGCAGCGGATCGCTATTGAGCTAAATATCCTTCAATCCACAATGGATCCTTTTCCTTCAAAGCTTTTCGTATTTTGTTTTAATCCGTTAACAATATTCTAGATCATACATAGCGTGCGAGACGGCAACAGGACTTATTTTTGGTCAACAAAGGGGGATGTAATACTCAGTGCATAACTATTATCATGAATAACTTAAATAAGCCCTGGGAATGGTTTTTCGCATAGAAAATGCAATACTTTAGTGATACAGACGATGAGCCGAAGAAGTACCATTACGAACCTCAGTTTTCTGCTGTTTACGATAGTATTGCTTTTCCTGAGTTTTCTATCTTATAAGCGGATTCTACGACAGTCAGATGCAGCTGAGTGGGTAGATCATTCCTACCTGGCAAAACTTACGCTTGAAAATAATTTCCGAAGACTTTTCCAGCTTGAAAGTTACCAGCGCGGTTTTATCATCACCCATGACTCCGCCTATTTGAAAGAATATGCTGTTACCAAGTCGTACCTGCCGACGAACTTTAAAAGGCTGGACTCTTTATTGGCAGACGATGGTGCAGAGCAACTTAGGAATCTTGTGATTGTCAAGAGCCTTTTCAGGCAGCGAATCAACTGGATGGAATTTGTTATCGAATCCCATCGGAAAGATCCCACCGCAGATATTACCTCCATTATCGCTATTGGAAAAAATCTGACCGACTCGATTTCGACATACATAGTAAAGATGAATATTTGTGAGGATGAAATCCTCAACAAAAGACTTATGGTAAAAGAAAATGAAGAAATCTTCTCCTCAAGATCAGTGTTGATTCTATCCGTATTTGCGATAAGTGCAATATTCTTTAGTTTTTTGAGGCTGAAGAAAGAAAGTAATCTATTGATGGCGTCTAATGTTGATAAAAATATCCTTGAAATTATTGTTACAGAAAGAACCAAAGAATTGCTTTCGGCCAACGAACAATTAAACAGGCAGAATACTGAATTGGAGCAAAAGAATTCCGAGTTAAATTCCTTCACTTTCATTGCCAGCCACGACCTTAAAGAACCTTTACGAAAAATTGAAACATACGCCGGCAGGATCGTTGAAGATGAGGGGGAATTGTCACAGAGCGCAAAAAAATACTTTACGAAAATTCTGGATAGTATTCAAAAAATGAAAAACCTCATCGATTCAATTTTTTCCTATGCGCAGGTAGAGCAGGAAATTAAATATGAGACCACGGACCTTATGAAAATCGTAGCCGATGTGGTGAGTAGTTTGTCTGATTCCATTGAGCAGAAAGAAGCATTGATCAGTTTCAAAAATCTTCCCCGGATAAATGCTATACCAGAACAAATGGAACAATTGTTTACCAACCTTATTGCCAATTCATTAAAATATTCCCAGCCTGGGGTTCCACCAGTGATCCGAATACATGCAACATCTGAGCAAAGCGAAGATGGCACGCGCTGTTGGAAAATAGTGCTGGCTGATAATGGAGTAGGCTTTGATGAAAAATATAAAGACAAAATCTTTCAAATATTTCAGCGGGCACATTCCAGGACTGAATATTCGGGTACAGGTATTGGACTGGCGATCTGTAAGAAAATTGTCGAAAATCACCATGGCAGTATAAGTGCACGTTCAATGCCAGGAGCTGGTGCGCTATTTACGATCGTTTTTCAGGACAAATTATAAGCTCCCTTTAATTCAATTAAAGGTAACTTCAGGAATCTTATTATGATAAATCCGAAAAAGATATTAATCATTGACGACGATCCTGACGACCAGGAATTTCTTCTTGAAGCCATCAATGAACTGTATCCAGATGCTGATAATGTTACAAAAAGTGACGGGGCCGAAGCACTGGAGTATATTGAACAGAACCCTCCTGCACCCTCAATAATATTTCTTGACCTGAATATGCCTTTCGTAGATGGCTATGAGTTTTTGAGCAAATTCAAAAACAGGCCCGACAATAAACGAAGTCGGATTATTATTTATACTACCTCGTCCCATCCCATGGATAAGGCCCGCACGAGGGACTTGGGCGCAGATGATTTCCTAACCAAAGTAGCTGATTTTGGTGTATTGAAAAAAAAGCTCCGACAGGTAGTCGAACAGGTAGTGTAGCTATCCTTCCCATATTGTATATGTTGGCACTGGTTTTATGAACCATAACAATATACACACTCACACCATATGAAAACAACCAATTACGCTATTGGTGACATTACCTCAGGAGAAAATACGTCATACTGGATAGACTCTGTTGAACCGTTGTTTTTTGAACCTCTGCATCGGGACATTGATACGGAAGTGTTGGTTATTGGCGGTGGTATCGCCGGACTTTCTACAGCCTACGCATTACTAAAAAAGGGAAAAAAAGTTGTCCTTGTTGAAGATGGGCTTATTGGGAGTGGGGAAAGTGGCAGAACAACCGCGCACCTTACCTGTGCACTTGATGACAGGTATTATGAGATCGAAAAATCTTTTGGGGAATCAAATAGCAAGAAAGCGGCCGAGAGTCATATCCTGGCTATAGACTGGATCGAAAAAACGGTGAGCGAAGAACATATACAATGTGATTTCGAAAGGATCGATGGATATCTGTTTATTCATCCAACAGACGATAAAAAAAATTTGCAGAAAGAACTCGAGTCTACCCAGAAAGCAGGTATCCAAACTTTATGGAATGAACAGGTCCCTGGCATAAGTGCTGAAAACGGACCATGCCTGATGTTTCCAAACCAGGCACAGTTTCATATTATGAAATATCTACATGGCCTCGCTAACGCCATAGTTAAACTCGGTGGATCTATACATACAAAAACTCAGGCAATCGACATCGATGACAAAGGTGCCAGGTGTAATGGCCACAAGGTAAAGGCCACCCATATTATTGTAGCTACGAATACGCCGGTCAACGACTTTGTGACGATGCATACCAAACAATTTCCCTACCGGACATACGTAGTCGCTTTCAAAATTCAGAAGAATAAAATTCCTTATGCGTTGTGGTGGGATACAGGTGATCAGGAATCAACATGGGTAACAGCACCCTATCACTATGTGCGGTTACAACGATTCAATGATGAGTTTGACCTGCTTATTGCGGGTGGAGAAGACCATAAAACTGGCCAGGCCGATGAGGAAAATATACCTGAAGAAAAGAGGTACCACGCACTCATTGAATGGACACGAAAAAGATTTCCGATGACGGCTGAATTGGCCTACAAATGGTCTGGCCAAGTCATAGAACCCGTGGACCTTATGGCTTATATCGGAAAAAACCCTGGTGATGACAACGTTTATATCATCACTTCCGATTCAGGCAATGGAATGACACATTGTACCATAGGCGCAATGCTCATTACAGACCTGATATTTGAAAAAGAGAATCCATGGACAGAGCTGTATTCCCCAAGCCGTATTCCATATCGTAAGCCTGGCATATATCTCTCCGAGGTATTTAATATGGCCAGGCAGTATACGGATTTATTCTCTGCACCAGATATAAAAAACCTTCATGAATTGCCCAATGGTGAAGGAGCTATCTATGGGAAAGGCATGAAAAAGATTGCTGTGTATAAAGACGAACAGGGCATGGTTCAGTCATACAATGCCATTTGTCCCCACCTTGGTTGTGTATTGCAATGGAATGCAGATGAGAAATCGTTTGACTGCCCCTGCCATGGTTCTCGTTTCACCAAAGAAGGTACAGTGATCAATGGCCCAGCAATAAATTCGCTTAAAAAAATTTCTATCGAAAAAAAAGACGATAAATAAAACACGAGAATAACCCACTTACCAAATGGCTATTATCAATCCCACCCCCAAAAAACAGAAAAAGAACGCTACCTAAACCTTATTATTTCTTTTACCCATTTTGGTTACCAGGTAGATAACAAGTCCGATCACTAAGCCGATGACAATAAATGCTGACCAAAACCCGGCTTTAAAAATATCCCCAACAATCTGGCAGCTACTATAGGTGATTGTTATGATCAGAAGTGACAGATATAAAACTGAATTCTTCATAATGGTGATTATTGTTGTACCTAAATATTTTAAATCCTGTGCCAGTGGTAGTACCGCTAGCTTAGGCTGTAGAAAATTTTACACAGGGCCATATAATACAGTGGCCTGATTTTTAAATAACTCTGGTGAAGGGTTTGTATAACCAAACTTGAATATAAATTGTATGGAAACAATCAACAAAATTGAAGCTCTGGGAACCGACGCCATGAACCTCGCAGAATCAAAACTTCATTTATGGAAACTTAAAGCTGTTGATAAAACAGCACATTTAGCCAGCACGGGGATATGGAGTCTTTGTCTTTTTGTCCTTAGTGTTTTCTTTGTTTTAATGATCAATATCGGACTTGCGCTCTGGGTAGGTGAATTATTGGGAAAATCTTACTACGGATTTTTTGTGCTATCCCTATTTTACGTGTTTCTTGGCCTGGTATTGTATGCGTTCAGGAAACAACTTGTGAAAACACCGGTCATAAACTTTATTATTAAATCATTCCTGGATTAACATGAAACATATTATTACACAAAAAGAGCTTAGCAATAAGATCGTGGATGCAGAAATTGACATTAAAAGACAAGAGATGCGCATGAAGGAAGGATGGTCTACATTAAAAGGCGACCTGCGCCCTATGAATCTTGTCAAGGAAATGATCTCCGGTCCAAAAAGCAACAAGCTCGGCATCAGTTCCCCAATAGGAAAAAACAATATAATGTCTTCCGGACTGCCAATGATGGCCGCTAAAGTTGCCGGGGCCTTTCTCGTCAACAGGTGGATGGCTAAAAAATCTGGTGGAATAATGAGGATGGCCGCCGGAATGCTATTAACTAGTGGCGCAACCATGCTACTATCTAAGTTTACCCATAAAAAACTTAACGAGACCCGTTCAAACCTCAAACAAATAAGTGCGGAACCATTTCCGAGATCAAGCGCTGTGTAGGTAATTCTACAAAATAAGAGCGGAACAGGTTTTTCATATAAAAAATATTCACCAATAAAAACGTAATCACATGAACACGAACACAAAATTTTTAGTAGGAATTATCGCTGCCGCAACGGCGGGTGCAGTTATTGGCATGCTCATGACACCAGAAAAAGGAAGTGATATGAGAAAGTTAATGAAGAATACGGCTAATGACTGGCTGTCTGCAATTGCTGATTTAGTTGCCACTGGAAAAGAAAAGGCAGGTGACATAAAAGATGACCTTGAAACTACCGCAAACAGGTACACAAGTGCTGTTAACTAAGGGAAGGATATAGCCTCATCTTTAGTCTTATATTCAGCATAAATACAGAAAACACTGTCAGGAAATAAAGTATACTTATAACCTGCGGTGTTTTTCTTTTTCCGCCATCAAAATGTTAACCACTAAATAAATGTCTATGGAAAAAGATTTGGAATCTCCCCAGGAAAAAGCGTTCCAGGAAGGGATACAGGACAATAGTGTAAAGATCACCGACGATAATAATGCAGATCCAAAGCAGCAGGTGCTTAACAGCGATCCAAAAATCACAAATGCTGAAACGCGGAATCTTCTTAAAGAAGATCATAAAGGAAAGGAAAATAACGATGAAGAACTGGAAAATACTGTCGATAATGAACATACAACATCAGATGATCCGGAAATTCCAGATACTTATTCGCCTCGTAAAATGAGTACGCAATTACCTACAATGGATGAAGAGGAAGAATAATGTTTAAAAATATTCTTTACAAAAAACCCGGCTATTCGCCGGGCTTTTTATTGCTGTTTAAAACGAGCTTTAAATTAGGGAAATGCTTATTTATCGGAAGTGGATAGCACCCCGTGCATTTCAATTAGTACCTTTTCTGAATCCGCCTGATATCAAAGAGATAACAAACAGGATTAGAAAAATATAAAATAATATTTTGGCTATACCTGCTGCTCCCGCAGCGATTCCGCCAAAACCAAATATTGCCGCAATAATGGCAATGATCAGGAAAGTTACCGTCCACCTTAGCATAATGTATTTTTTTGAAGTGAAAAAAAGGTCTTCTGAACGCGCGAAGCATTAGCCTCACTTCGTCCTTCCTACCAATAATTAAAATAACATACCCGTTCTGCGTGTAGATATAACTACACAGCGGCAAAGTTCTACCTTGCTGCCATTGATCCCGAAGGCACCTTAGGCTAAAGATGTACTCTTTAGCGGCTTGTAGAAATCTCTCCGCAGGAAAGACCGCCCTTTTTTTTATACTAATAGGGTTATCACCAAAGAAATGCTTAGCCACCTGGTTCCTGAATCGCTAACAGTAATGGATAGAGGCAGTTCCATGATCAATACAGCCTAGGTGGTTGCATTCAGGGGGCATGAACAACTGGTTGATTACTCTGCCACCAAAGCTGCTCTGGTTTCTTTCACCAGGGCATTGTCGCAGCACCTTGCAACCAAGGGTATCAGGGTCAATGCAGTGGCTCCGGGATCAGGTCATTCATGTAAACGGCGGTGAACCTTTTTGAATGCAACACTTCCGACTTCCAACGCTATATTTGTAGAATATATTCTACATTATGTAGAACGAACCCTTTTTAAATCGATAGTAAGCGTTTATGTTAATATATATTTAACTAGTTATCAGCTACTTATAGGTCTTCGTAAAAATTGGAATTAAACTTGTCCTTCCAATGGGGTAAAACATTCCTATGCTGCTACAAAACTTGACTCAGCGCCAGCAACTGAAAATCCTTCCACAGCAGATACAGTTGTTGAACATATTCCATCTAACTACCCTCGAGCTCGAACAGCATATCCAGATGGAACTTGAAAATAATCCGGTATTGGAAGAAGTTGCCGATGCTGACACTGAAAAAGCAAACGATGAAACAGTAAATGAATATGCCGACTGGGAGGAGTATGCCTATGATGATATTCCTGACTACAAAATGGAGTATGCAAACTACTTCCCCACAGAAAGCATTCCGGAAAAGCCCATTGCTGATGAAATCGATTTCCGTAAAACGACTAAGGAACAATTGAAATGGCAAATCGAGGACACCACGAAGTATAATATGGCTGTTTACCTGGTGGACTCACTAAACGACAGTGGATACCTGGACCTTCCTCTTGAAAAGATTGCCGAAAACATTTCATTTAGCGAAAAAAGGTGGATTGAAGCATCGGACCTTATACCTATACTTAATATTATTCAGCAACTTGATCCTCCGGGAATTGGCGCCTGCAGCCTGCAGGAATCTTTCCTACTTCAGTTAGCCAGGATGAACCAGTGCGACTGGCGGGTTACCAAAGCCACGCAGTTGTTGACGAATTACTACAACAACCTGGGCAAAAAAGAACTGTCTAAAATAAAACAGGACCTTCAACTTTCGGACGAAAATCTTGAGATACTGCTTGATTTCATTGCGAGCCTGCAGTTCAGACCAATCAATAATCAACAGCATAGTGAGGTAGTGAAGCAGTATATAACACCTGATTTTATCATTACGGTAGAAGACGAAGATATTAAGATAAGCCTGTATAAACAGCGCGCACATACGCTATTTATCAATAATTCATGGGTAGACAGTATCCAGAATCAGATGCGGAGCAAGGACAAAAGTGGCAAAGTATACCTGCAGAATAAACTACGTTCTGCGGAATGGTTTGTTTCAGCTATACAACAGCGTGAGCACACCATGGTTAAAGTGATGGAAGAGATTGTGAATTGGCAGAGGGAATACTTCCTATCCGGCGACATTCTTCAGATTAAGCCAATGATCCTTAAAAATATTGCCGATCTTACCGGGGTTGACATCTCAACGGTGAGCAGGATTACGAGTAACAAATACGCACAGACGCCTTATGGAAATATCCTGTTAAAATTCCTGTTTTCCGAGGGCGTGAAAGACTTAAACGGTGATATTGTAAGTGCCCGGGTCATTCAGAAAGCCCTGAAAGACGCTATCGACCAGGAAGATAAAAACAATCCGTATACAGATTATCAACTGGTCAGCCAGCTTGCGGAGTGCGGATTTAAACTTGCCCGAAGAACGGTGGCAAAGTACCGTGAGATATTACGCATTCCAACAGCGCACTTGAGAAGGATCTGGAATAAATAGTCACAAACTTAAAAAAACCCAAGGATATGCAAAAAGTGCTTGTAATAGATGACGATCATGATATTTGCTTTTTACTGAATAAATACCTCACCAAACAAGGCTTCGAAGTTTTTGAAGCCCTGACTGCAAAAAAAGCATTAGAAATTCTGGATAACAATGAAATTGACGTTGTATTATGTGATTTCAGACTTGAAGGGACCGATGGCATTGTCATGATCGGCAAGATCAAGGAAAAACAAAATATTCCGGTGATCATGATCACTGCACACAATGACCTAAAGATCGCAGTGACCGCTATGAAAATGGGAGCTTTTGATTTTGTGCTTAAACCACTCTTTCCGGAAGAAATCCTAAATACACTCAAGGCTGCACTTCAAACTAATACTGTTGAGGCTGCAATTGGGGAAGCAAGGCCGGGCACCAAGGTATCGCCACATAAAAACAAATTACCGGTTAATCAGGATATCATTTACGGTAACAGTCCGGCATTTAAAACCATCTTACACCAGGTTGCCATGGTGGCCCCTACTGATTACAGCGTCATCATCTATGGCGAAAGCGGAAGTGGAAAAGAGGCCATCGCACAACTTATCCACCAAAAAAGTGAGCGTGCAAAATTTCCATTCGTTGCCATTGATTGCGGCGCCCTTTCAAAGGAACTCGCCGGAAGTGAATTATTCGGTCACGAAAAGGGCTCATTTACAGGAGCTGTGAACCAAAAGATCGGAAGTTTCGAAGTAGCTAATGGCGGAACCATTTTCCTCGATGAAATCACCAACCTTTCTTACGACATCCAGATATCGTTACTTCGTGTTGTTCAGGAAAGAAAAATGCGACGCGTAGGTGGCAATAAAGACATCTCACTTGACGTGAGGATCATTATTGCCAGTAATGAAAAGCTTTCAGATGCTGCGCATTCAGGAAAGTTCAGAGAAGACCTATTTCACCGGTTCAACGAATTCACTATCAATATTCCGCCGCTTAGGGAAAGGAAAGATGACATTATGCTATTTGCTTCGCATTTTCTTGACCAGGCTAACAAGTTGCTCAATAAAAATGTGAAAGGTTTTTCCACTGCCGTAGAAACGATATTCAGAAGCTACGCCTGGCCCGGTAATCTGAGGGAACTGAAGAATGTGGTTAAGCGTGCGGCTCTCCTTTCCGATGGTGAAATTGTTCAGGAAAGGCATCTGCCCTTTGAAATTTCCAATTTCACCAAACTTCAGTTTGATCATGCGGAAGAAAAAGAACAGCACCAACATATACCCATTATCCAGGAGCCGGTTCGAACTAATAATGAACTGAGGGGAACGGAACATTCGCTTAAAGTTGCCTCTATTGACCATGAATATGAAGTGATCGTAAAAACATTGAAAGAAAACAATTTCAATAAAAGCAAAGCTGCCAAATCATTAAATATTGACCGGAAAACACTCTATAATAAGATCGCCTTATACCAGGAATTAGTGCAAAAAAAATCACAGCACAATGAGTGAGGATATAATCGAAGACGAAAAAATGGTGTCGCTGAACAATACACTCAGTAGCTACCACGAAACGTTCAGGGATGCAGAAAAATTCTTGCATCATGGCTACTGGGAAAAAGATATGCTGACAGATCAAATTTTTTGGTCTGAAGGTGTTTATCGCATATTCGGTTACAATACAAAAGAAGATATTGATAGCCTTACGCTAAATTGTGAAACCATATATCTGCATCTGGCTAAAGACTATATACAGCAGTATGACGCTGAATGGAGAACCATCATTCAGCAAAAGCAGCACTTTCTCCGGGAAATGGAGATTAACACTCATGATGGAAAGAAAAAAAGGCTTGAAACCTTTGGAAAAGTTTTCCGTGATGATTCAGGCAAAGCGGTAAAAATCTGCGGTATTACCCGCGAAGTAACTAAGTTGCGTGAATTTGAATCAGCATTAGAATTGAAGGTTAACGAACTGTCGAGGTCCAACAAAGAGCTTGAAGAGTTTGCTTTTATAGCTTCCCATGACCTGCAGGAGCCATTAAGAAAAATAATCAGTTTTGGAGAAAAACTTCAGGGATCCGTAAAAGATATTCTTACACAGGAAGATCAGCATTATCTTACCAGGATGCTCAAAGCAACAGAAAATATGAAGCATCTGATCGACAGCCTGCTCAACTTTTCCCTGATCACCCAAAATGAGAAAAAATTTGAAAATGTTGATCTCAACTTTGTTTTAAAACAAGTATTAACAGAGCAGGAACTCAACATCGAAGAAACTAAAGCGATCATCATTGTGGAAGAGCTTCCTGTAATTGAAGCAGTAAGCTCACAGATGAAACAACTATTCAATAATTTGATCCATAATGCACTGAAATTTTCCAGCAAGAACCAACAGCCAGACATTCGAATTGTCTATTGTGACGTTCTCCCCGAAGAAAAAGAAAAGGTGGGATTGTTGCAAAATATCTCATATGTTAAAATTGTAGTGACGGATAACGGCGTTGGATTTAATCCCGGGGAAACAGACCAGATATTCCAGATATTCAAAAGGCTTCATGCCAAATATGAATATTCAGGAAGCGGGATCGGGCTTGCCATCTGCAGAAAAATAGTAGACTATCATCACGGTAACATATATGCTGACAGTTCTCCCGGAAACGGAGCATCATTTTCCATCATTTTACCGAAGTATCAACCTATTTATTCTTCATTATCATGAATAAAGACAATGCAAATATTGGCATCCTGATCATTGAAGATGACGAAGATGATTTTTTCCTCACCTCTCAGTTCATAAAAGCAATCCCGGAATCAAAGAATTGGAAGATAGACTGGTGCTATCGTTATGAAGATGCCATCGAACACATTTGCGATAAACACTATGACCTTTATTTTGTAGACTATTTTCTTGGCGCGAAAACCGGACTTGACCTGTTGAGGGAGAAGGCAATCAAAAATTGCCACGAGCCCATCATCCTGTTAACGGGTAAGGGTAACCAGGAAATTGACCTCGAAGCCATGATCAGCGGCGCCACGGATTACCTTGTTAAAAGCGAACTCAACACTGAAAAGCTGGAACGTACCATCCGGTATGCATTGGAAAAAGCGCAGACACTGAAAGCGCTTCGAATCAATGAGGAAAAATACCGCAATATATTTGAACAGTCAAAAGACGCCATTCTTATTCTTGATGCTGACCTTAAATTCTCCAGTGCAAATCAGACCACTGTAAAGTTGCTTGAGTACTCCATGGAAGAATTGATCCACCTTTCTGTAACTGATTTGATGGCCAATGAACTGCAGGCTCTTGAGGTAACAGAAACATTTCGCGCTAAAGGTGAGATCAGTGATGTTGAAATAGAACTTGTATGTAAAAGTGGAAAGGAAAAAATCTGCTTGTTTTCGGCATCATCTATTACTGATTCCAACGAGAATTCTTTCATCCAGGGATTACTACATGACATCACCCAACTTAGGAATGCGGAAAAATCATCACTAATGATTGAAAAGCTTGCTGTAGCTGCAAGATTGGTTCAGACATTGGCACATGAAATCAGAAATCCGCTCACCAATATCACGCTATCTTATGAGCAATTGCAAAAAACGGATCACCTGGAATCGCAGGAACCTTATTTCGAAATCATATACCGAAACAGCAATCGCATCAACCATATTTTAAGTCAGTTAATCTACTCATCCCGACCCAGCGAAGTGATTTTATATCCAAATTACATCCAGGCAATTTTGGATGACGCTATAGCCTCCGCCAGCGACAGGATCGTTCTAAAAAATATTCGTCTACAAGTTAAATACCCCAACGAATCTATTGTGATAATGGCTGATAAGTCACAACTTTCCATGGCATTCCTGAATATCATCACCAATTCAATCGAAGCTATGGAAGAAAAAGAGGGTAGGCTCATCATCTCTGTGCAGTCGCATGAAAATGATTGCGAAGTCCGTATCACAGACAATGGATGCGGTATAAGCGAAGAAAATCAAAAGAAACTGTTTGAGCCCTACTTTACCAATAAAAGAAATGGGGTTGGGCTGGGACTATCAGCAACCCTAAACGTACTACAAGGTCACCGAAGCAAGATTGACGTGATCTCCATTCCGGGAACAGGCACAACGTTCTGCGTAACCATCCCCATTAAGAATAAGACGTTGAAAAAAGAATTGGGATAAGCAGAACTGCTAATTAACGATCTTCAACATAAAACAAAAAACCCCTTTTCAGGGGCTGATTGCTCTCCATAGGTGTCGCTCTGCTCTTTACCTATCTTTTCGTCTTGTTTAAAAATTTCAATACTCTTGCGAGTATTATGAAGCCGGATTGGTTGCTGTGCTCTTTTGTATATTTTCAACAGCTTTCATAAACTGATCAATTTCGGGATCGGAATACACACCGTAAGCATCCACCAATGTTCCCTTAGTGCCGTCCTTCGTTTCTAAAATATAGAGTACGGCATTGTCTTCCGGATCAGACATTCCTTCAAACCGAAAAAAATTAACCACTTTCAATTCATGCGGATAATAAGATTTTTCTGTCTGCAGCGACTTCATTACACCGCTTTCAACTTTCATATCGTGTGTGTAACCGTCCCGCATCACCTTGCCCAGACAACTGGACAAACTCTTAAGATACGGGAGCGTCTTTTCTGATTTAGTAATCATATGTATAGATTTAACTGGGTTTCACTATTTCTATTGCTACCACTAACATGTTTAGATGTTAGTCAATAGCATGCGTCAGGTCACGCTGTGCTTTGATCGTATCATGAGCATCACGAAGCTCTGTTTCCTGGCGGAACACGAGGCTTCGAACGTCTGCGTCAAAGGTGGCATCTGACTCAAGTGCTTCCTTGTATGCTTTTAGTGCAGCATCCTCACCAAATTCACAGAGGTCCAGAACAGTTTCAGGACGATGTCCCTGTAATCCTGAGCGAATGTCCATCCACAACCTGTAGATTTTACCCATGTTTGTGGTATCAGTAAAATGGTTAGGTTGCTTGCCACCGCGAGATTGGACTAATGCTTGAAGTTCCTGTACGTAACCTTCGCTTTGTTCTATCATCTGACGAAACAAAGAGATCAGCGACGTCTCCTCAGAAGGCGTGTCTTCAATAGCTTTTATATATCCTTCTATGCGGTCATTATTTATTTTAATAAGGTCTTTGAGGATAACGTTAGATCCGTTCACATTTTCTGTATTCATAAGTATTCAATTTACCTATCTACTGAAATTAGTGTACCAGTACGCTATTGTAGAATGACCTACACATCGCTGTTAATAATTATAAATTTGTTCTGCGTTTTATTCCCGTAAACTTTTTACTACACTGTGAACCGTTGTAGAACATCATCTACAAGCCGTGGCTTTCTTTTTGAATAAGGGTTAATTATAGAAAAGTTAACGACTATACTATAACTGGCCATTCAAAATTCTGGCACAGTTTTTAATTCTTATAAGTCTTTACAACAAAATACAAAATCATATGAAAGCGAAAACATTACTTACCGTTGCTATTTCCTTAAGTGCTTTGGCAGGGTTCTCACAGGCAAGGGAAGTGGAGACAACGATGGGCAAAGAAAAAGGTCGTGCTTTACGAATAGAAGTTAACGAACCTGCAAGTAAAGTGGAAAAAGCTATGCAGACCCAGTTATCACAAACCGGTGTTAAGCCTACTAAAGGAAAAGGCAAAGGACTGTACCAATACAAAGGTGTTAAATTATCACCCTCAATGAACGATAGCCTCAACATTTACACGAGAGTAGAATCAAAAGGAAAAGATAAAAGTGTAGTTTATTTTGCTGCCGCTCGTTCCAATGGGGAATTTATCACTGAGGAAGCAGATAGCAGTTTGGCAAACCAGGTGAGGTCTTACCTCTACGACTTTATAGGTACTAACAACCTTACTTCACTGGATTATGATATCTACCAGGTGTCTGACAGTGTAGGAATGGATGAAGCAAATGGTTCGAAGTATGATAATGAAAGGAAAAAGCTTGAAAAACAGAGAGATGAGATCAGCAAGCAATTGACAGAAATGGAAAGCACGTCTAATCAGCACAAAGCTGATGCTGAAAGAAGAAAGCAAAGAATGCAGGAACTTCAAGGCCGTAAAGGAACAAATGGTGGTCCGGTTTCGAGCACACAACAGAATAATTCAGGTGCTGTAAATCAATCTTCTACTAACATGTCATCTACTGCCAATTCTGCTAACGCAAAGGAGAATCAAACCAGTTCTGTAAATGCTTCGAATATGAACAAAAGCCAAAAAGGTACGAAAACCAAGTCAGCTACAAAACCAACAAAGTCTGACTCCACAAGAACTTCATCAGTTCCGGATTCAACGCAAAAACAATAAGGGCAACGGCTAGCCTAAACCAATAAGTGTACTGTCAGAAAAAGACGTGTATCGGTGATAGAAATATTTTCCAGGCAATGATCTGAACTGACAGGCACTTATACTTAATGATGCACCCAGATAAAGGCAGGCTTGCACATTGTATATATTGTTTTACATGGAACTGATACTATCATTTCCATTAAATAGCAAATATAGAATGTAGCGGCCTGCTTTTTTTATTGTACTTAAATAATACAACTGAGATGAATATTCTTTTTAATGGCAGCAATACTGAGGTCGAGTTTTCTGAGATCTATCACCCTTTACATTCAATGGCCCACGTGATGTTTGATGACGGCTATGAAAATATATTTTTCACCGACGTTGAAACGGGAAGGTGGACAGAACAGGACTTGGGATTTACCGAACTTGCTGAACTCGTAGGGGAGAAATATGAGTGTCATATAAAGGAGAAAAAATCTGTCTACAGGAAACTTAAATGGCATTACAGTATACAGGATAGAAAACCCATACACTTCGCGTTTAGCCATTACAAGATTTTCGATCTGCCGGTTTTTGAAATATATTCACCCAGCCGCAGATATCTTTTTGCCATGGTTTGTATAACCAGAACAGAATGGAAAGTGATCAAGATTCCTGGCGACCTTAAATACGATAATAGTTTGATACTCGAACTTACTAGAATCCTTGAACCGCATGTTTAAATCGGGCATAATTCCCCCTCTTGAGTTGCGCCATTGACCTTCTCATCTTGTTATAATCCACGCTGTCAGGCGCCTTAGTCCTTCATCTGTAAGATAAGCTCCCGGCAACATTTGGCGCAATTTCTGCAGGCATCTGCACACACCTTACAGTGATGGTAATTCATACTAAACTTTTCACATTCTGCTGCGCACATATCACAGGCTTCTGCATATATCATTAAAACATCCTCAGCAAACCCTGACTTTGACGATACCATCCTGTTCGATAATCCACCGAGGCTGGAACAGTCAATGCAAAACTTGCAACAATTGAGGGCCTTACCTTCCGTGAGGCACGACTGCACACACTGATCACAAGCTATAATGCACTCTGAACTTGCTTTTATGAACTCGACAAACATATTATTTTTTGATACATTACTGGTTTAAATAGTATGCCAATCTAAGTCATCAAATCTCTATAGAGTCTCCTTCTGACCAACTTCTTTTTTTGACTTTTTCGACTTACGAAGATGAATGTCCTCCGCCTCATCAAGTGAATGCGAAGCCTTGAGATTGTCTTCCTTGCCAGACAGCATTGAAAGTTTGGTGTAAAATTCTTTGATGAGCCTGATCTCGGCATCCGTCAGGTCTTCGATATCCACCAGTCTGTTGCTGGCATTTTCATTACAAGCGATGAGTTCATTAAGCTTGAGTTGTATGGCCATGGTATCTTTATTCTGCGATTGCTGGATAATAAATACCATTAGAAAGGTAATGATGGTAGTCAGGGTGTTAATGATCAATTGCCAGGTATCTGTAAACCCAAAAAATAATCCACCTATAGCCCAAAGGATGATAAGTAAAAAAGAAAAAATGCTTGCTGCCGGACTCCCTGATAACTTGGTAACTGTCCCGGAGATTTTATTAAATAGCCTTGCCCTCCTTAATTTGGAAGGCTCAATTTTTTTTTCCACTATACACGTTTTGAAAAAGTTAACTATAAAAAAAGTCAGATCATAAAAATGATCTGACTTCCATCCAAACTGCCCGAGTATTGAGTTGCTCACGATAATATAATCATCGCAACGCATGAAATCTTCACTCGGCAATACACTAATGTAAATGAAGTGCCACTGCTGTACAACGAGGAAATAGTGGCTTATACTAAGATTATTGTAGAACTGATGCCCCAAATTTGGCAATTTCGAGAGATTAAACCATTCCCTACAGTTTTTAGGTGTTTAACAGTCCATTAATACTCCCGTGTATCCCGTTCCCCACTAATTGTTTCTCTTGACACGGTATATACTTTGAATAATGTTAAATAAAAAATGCTGATTCCCGTAAACAATAAGAACATCTCTTTCATACAGCAGAAAATCTCTACCATCAGGAGTGCACTTCTTTTCAACGCCCATCCAAATGAGGCATTTTCTGCCACCAGTATAATTTCTGCATTAAAAATGGACGAACACGGAGGCATTTGGTTTTTCCTCAATAATGACTCCAATCTACGCCTTGGTGACGAGGCATTCCCTGCACGTCTATCTTTTTACCGGAAAGGGATTCCTTATTCATTGAATATTTACGGGAAAGCTACTATAGTGAAGGACCTGCATCACGTCAGTGAAATGTCGGGAATAAACCTGATGGATTGCCCGGAAATACAGCAAAAAGTGGTTTTAATCAAAGTGAAAGCACATTCTGCGGAATACCGTGAATGGCAGACTGAGCGACGTAAGGTACCGTCTCGCCGACTTATGCGGTTCTTCGATAAGTTATTACAACCGTTTCAGCACCCATATGAACATACTACCGAACAATACATATTTAATTGATACCTTATGAAATATCTGCAAGACGAATTTAATACCATAAAAGGTATTGTAACGAATACCAATTACGCTATACTGAATATTGTGTCGGACAGTTATCCTGTGACAAACTCTATCCTTGTGGAACCACACTATCTGAATGCGGAAAATAAGCTGATCTGCTTCTCAGAAGAACTTTTTCCAGACTCAATGCATAAGTCCGAAATTCACGTAATCCTAAAATGTATCAACAGAAAAAAAGGAAATTTTATCAGGATGACAGGGGTTGCTATCATAGACCACCAGACTAATCAAAATGCCATAGTAAAATCCGTGCTAAAAATCAAAATTCTTCAGATGGCCTGGTACTATAAGCACACCGGAAAAGTTGAATTTTACCAATAATCTTATGTGTCAAAGTGTAAGTAATACATAAAGATGTAGAATGTTTTCTACAGTATGTCATAGTATAATCAAAAGTAATTTTAGTTAGCTTTAAAGAACGTTTTGAAGTTTGTTCACAAACTAAAAAAACTAACTTTAAACCTATGAATTCTTTGAAGAACCTGACGAACTGTTTTCTCATTGACGACGATGAAGACGATTTTGAAATCTTCAAAATGGCCTTACATGAGATTGATCCTACCATCACCCTGCATTATGCTTTTAGTGGCATAGAGGCCATGAAAAAGTTCGATGCGGATCATCATTTAATTCCCAACTATATATTCATTGACTGGAATATGCCGAGAATGAACGGCAGGCAATGCCTTGAAGAAATTCGCAAAACGGAAAGGCTACAGAACGTACCCGTTTATATTTATTCTACCTCATCAGACCCCAGGGCTATTGATGAGATCAGGAAAATAGGCGCTTGCGACTTTATTGTGAAACCTTCCAATATCTCAACCCTGGTTGACACACTGTCACGGATCTTCCTTATTCGCAAGGTTAAGCATATAGAAAAGGCATGAACATGAATGATTCCGTTTTTCCTGACTTCTTCGACCGGGGAGGTGAAATGGGAAAACTGATCAGGGATTTCAACTGGGCCGACTCACCTTTAGGTATACCCGAAAAATGGCCTGCATCGATACAAACTTCGATTCAATTATGCCTTGATTCTCTTTTTCCGATGGTTATTTATGTAGGTCCTGAATTGAGGATTATTTATAATGATGCCTGGCGCCCTACACTCGGAAGCACGAAACATCCTCATGCGCTGGGACAACCTGCAAAAAAAGTATGGCCTGAAATATGGAGCACCATCGGACCTATGCTGGAACAGGTCATGGAAAGTGGAGAACCTACCTATGAAAAGGACCATTTACTTTTGCTTGACAGGCATGGTTACCTGGAAGAAACATATTGGACATATTCTTATAGTCCGTTACGTGATGAGCGCGGAAAGGTTTCCGGCGTATTTGCAGTGGTGAATGACTCTACATCCGAGGTTATTAATGAAAGGCATCTGCGAATGTTGCGTGACCTTGGCCATGAGATCACAGATGTTAAAAATATTGACGAGGTCTATGACAAATTTCTAAACGTCATCAACCAATACAAGCAGGATTTTCCATTTAGTCTCTTATACCGCCTTCGCCTGGATGGTACCGGGGCCAATTTGATTGGTAGTACCGGGCTGGATCTTAATTCGCGACACATTTTTGACACACTTGAATTTGCCGAGGGTCAATTGGGCTCAAGAAATTTCTTAAAATGTGTACACACCAAAAAGCCTGTCATGGTGCATGACCTTCGGAACAGGATGGGCGATATGCCAACAGGTATATGGAATGTACACCCTGAAGAAGCCATCCTTGTGCCCATTACATTGCCCGGTGCGGAAAGGCCTAAAGTAATTTTTATTGCGGGTGTAAATCCACACAGAAAATTAACGCCGGAATATGCTTCATTTTATGAACTGGCTGCTGACCAGATTGCCAGGGAAATTGTGAGGATCAAAACATTTGATGAAGCGAAGGTACAGGCGCTCAAGATAGCAAAAATTCATCTCGTTAATGAAAAGAATATCCGCCAGATGGCCGATTCAATTCCCCAAATGATTTGGGTAACTGACCCAGACGGTAACGCCTATTTCCACAATGAACGGTGGACAATATACACCGGGGTGAATGCCTCTGCATTAATTAACGACGGCTGGCTGCAGGTACTTCACGCCGAAGATCTCCCAGCAGTTAAAAGCAAATGGCAGGAAGCCTTTGTACATAAATCCGTGTTTGAAACAGAATACAGGTTGAAAGGTTCAGATGGTATTTATCGTTGGTTTCTGGCCAGGGCTGTGCCTGCACTTAAAGAAGATGGACAGATTGAAAAATGGTACGGTACAACGACCGACATCCATGAAAAAAGGAAACTTGAAGAAAAACTAATTGAACGGGAATTTATTCTTCGTAATCTGGTTGACCATTCTCCGTCCGCGATCACTATACTGTCGGGGCCAGACCTTATCATCGAACAAGCCAACATCAAATTTTATGAGCTGATCAACAAGTGTGCAGAAGAAGTTATTGGTAAATCGGCACTTGAAGTGTTTCCTGCAATCAGGGAGAAGGGTCTGGATAAAATACTTTTCAAGGTACTCAACACCGGGATTCCTTATATAAATAACGAGTTCGAGGTACAACTTGACCGGTATGGTAAAGAAGGATCAGCATTTTTTAGTTACCTCTACCAGCCCTTGCACAACGCAGCGGGCGTTATAGATAAATTAATGGTAGTAAGTACTGATATTACGTCGCATGTGCAATTGAGAAAATCCGTTGAAGAATCAGGGTCACGGCTAAGGCTGGCTATTGAATCATCGAGGATGGGAACATGGGACTATGATCCCGTACACGATAAGCTCGAACTATCTGATCGGGCGAGAGAAATCTTCGGATTTGATACCGTGGAAAGAATCGATATGATGACACTTTATGACAGCATTTTAGGCAGGGACAGGTCTCAGGTCATATCTTCCATTCAATATGCTTTGCAACTTGACTCAAACGGAAAACTTGATCTTGAGTTTTCCATTGCCCCGAAAAGCGAGGCCATAGGAAAAGTACTTAAACTTAATGGTAAAACATTTTTTGATAAAAAAGGAAATGCTTATCGTTTTGTAGGCACTGTACTTGACATAACGGAGCAAAAGAAATTCTCAGAAGAACTCGAATCGAGGATTGCGTTACGGACACAAGAGTTGAAGGTAGCCAATGACGAGCTTATACAAATCAACACAAAACTGGAAAAAAGTAACCGGGAATTGGAATCCTTCACGTATATCGCCAGTCACGACCTTCAGGAACCACTAAGAAAGATCTTGTTTTTTTCGGACCTGATACAGCAAAAAAGTCAATCGTTAAATGGAATGGAGAATTATTTCAATAAGATCTCCATGAGTACACAAAGGATGAGTGACCTCATTACAGCTTTGCTGCGATACAGCACCATTTCAAATTCCCATGAATCATCTGTTCCAGTTGATCTTAATATGGTTATCGCGCATATCAGGGAAGACTACGAGATTATGATACAGGAAAAAAATGCCATTATAGAATTTGACCATCTACCTATAGTCAATGGAAAGGAAGTACAATTATTCCAACTTTTTGCTAACCTGATATCAAACGGATTGAAGTTTTCTGTAAAAAATCCTACCATCACAGTACGTTACCGACTGGTCAGAATTCATGACCTTGAAAATATCTACCATACCAACCATCGTGCGTTTCACGAGATTACCGTTAGCGATGACGGGATTGGATTTGAGCCAATATACAGCGATCAGATCTTTGCCATGTTCCAACGTTTGCATGGACGGAACGAGTATCCCGGTATGGGACTGGGCCTGGCATTGTGTAAAAAAATAGTGGATAATCATGAGGGATTTATCCGTGGCACAGGAAAGCCCGGCGAAGGAGCCACTTTCACCGTATCCCTTCCTGTGTAACGGTAATACGCTAGCTCTATTGAATAGACTGACTAAAATTAAAACCTAATTTACGCCATTTACTTTCGTGCGTTCCTTCGCGTAGTCACTAAACCCTGCCTGCCAAGTGGAAAGGCTTCCACATTTCCTCCCTACTTCAAACTTTTACCCCGGCATGAGTATTTTATTACCTACTTATCACCATTAGTAATTTACATGCGTGCAATTTGGACAGGTTCTATCGGCTTCGGACTGGTCAACATACCTGTTAAACTATATTCGGCCATAGAGCCAACCGAACTCAGCCTGGACATGCTTGACAAGAAAGATTTGTCGAACATCAAATTCAAACGGGTTAATGCAAATACCGGTAAAGAGGTATCGTGGGAAAATATTGTGAAAGGTTACAAAGTGGAGGATCAATATGTTATTCTTGACGAAAATGATTTTGTTAATGCGAGTCCCGAAAAAACAAAAACCATTGATATTTCAGCATTCGTCTCAGAAGACGATATCGACGGGATCTACTTTGAAACCCCTTATTACCTGAGTCCGGAGAAATCAGGTATTCGGCCCTATGCCTTGCTGCGGGACGCATTGGCAAAGGCTGGAAAGTGTGGCGTGGGAACCTACGTACTCCGATCCAGGGAAAATATAGCGCTGCTCAAGCCTATGGGAGAAATTCTTGTCCTGATCAAGCTTCGGTTCGCAAACGAAATAAGAAGCACAGAAGAAGTTGCACCCCCGAAAACAACCGTAAAACCTGCGGAAATGAAAATGGCGATGGAGCTGATTGATCAGCTCACTACTGAATTCGACATCACACAATACAAGGATGAGTATACCGGTAAATTGATGAAGCTGATTAATGCAAAAGCAAAAGGCAAGAAAATAAGTACTCCAAAAATGCATGTGGTCAGGACAGAAACCACAGACCTTATGTCGCAACTCAAAGCAAGTCTTGGAGCTCCAAAAAAGAAGGCAGGTTGACAAATAATTTTTCCGTAATTCTACTTTAATCTGTTAAGTTTATGCCTTAGTTTTATTCCTGCCAGTTCCTGGCTTGTTGTTATTGATGATGTCCTTTTCACGCTGGTGATTCTCTTCATCCTCCAGGTCCTGCTCCTTGTATAGCTCAGCGAGTTCCTGCAATTCCTTTGTGGACTTTTGCTCAATGTTGACGATCTCGTTTCGTGCATGTTCATGTGACGCCACGAGTTCATTCAATTTGATCTGTATAGCCAGAGAATACCGGCTAACAGATTTTTGAATTATAAAAAAAATCAGGAAACTAAAACAGGTCATAATATCCCCGAGCGATTCCCTGATGTCCTGGTTCCTAAAATCTGTATTAAACAAGTAAATGATCACAATGAGTACTGCAATCATAAACGTAAAAGAATGGGTATACAGTTCGAGAAAACCTCCTACAAAACGCTCAAAGGCGTGATCAAGCGTTGACATTAAGGATCTGTTCTGCATCGTCAATAGTAATTAAATAGCTGTTTCCGGAAGGGTTTCACCATTGGTATTCTTGGTTTCCGCACTATCAAAAGAGCCTCCCAGCGCCTTGATCATAGTTGATATGGGGCCTTCCATTTTATTAATGCGATCATCAAGTGCGTCATTACCCATCAGTTCACCAAGACGAATTTTTTCAGGCAGATATGAAAGCGCAGTTTTCCGTTCTGTCTCTATATAATTCTTAAGTTCTTCATCGGTCTCTATTCCCATATTCCGCAGCGTCCATAAAGCACGTTCAATGATATCATGCATCTTTGGCATAACTTCCTCCCTTCTCCATCCGGAATAATCTGCTATTCGTTTACTTAGTTCCACGCTGTGCTTTCCAAATAGTACACTTCCCCAATTTGGGTAGCTTTCTCCACGCTGAAAAGTGAGCCATCCCTGGTCTGTATGCAGGTACCTGGAAATGCCAATGATTACCGTTGGAAGGATCGCCTGTGCAAATTTTTGCGGGGCAGAAATATTATCATTGCCTGTCACTTCCTGCGTGTTAGGATCAATTTTTTGCAGTTCGGGATATCCAAAATATTGCTGGAGTGTTGGTAGTAGTTGTTTTTGCATAGAATTAATTTATTGTACTACACCAACACAATACATAATCATGCCATTAACCTGACTAAGAAATAAACCTTTATTTCTTCCATATCGCCCCTACCCCGGCATCCCAAAGCGATTTGTTATATGCCGGAAGAGCATGCTCAAGCAAGTCTGTGCCTCTTTTTCCCAGGCTCAACCATTCTGCATCGAGTTCCTTTCTAAGGTCAACAGAAGGTTGGTTAACACGAGGAATGTCAGCTTCCGTTTGGTTTATTAAAAACATATAGTTTGCCGTAAACTTATTAGGGAAATTTTCTACATCATCATACGCTTTGGACTTACGCTGCACCATATCTTCATCCCATGCCTTCATTCGCTTTACCAGGTCATTGCCTTCTTTTCTAAGGCCCGCATATTTTTCGCCCTGAGGAAGTGCGGTCAATAGAGCTTCGAGTTGCTCGCGCTGGCCATTAAGCGTATTAACCATTTTATGCATCTTCGTAACGGAGGTTTCCATTTCGTACATCATCGTATGATATTCCTCGTAGGTTTTATCGTCTATGCTATACAGCGGGTTTTTCAGAATAGCAAAACTGCTGTTGGATGTTTTATTACTTGCGCGTACACTGATTGTATATTTTCCAGGCGATGCTTTGTGACCATAATAACTGTTTTCCATAAACACGTTGGTGGCCGAACTTATGGTTGGGTATCTCATATTCCAGACAAAACGGTTAAGGCCTTTTTTCTTTGACAATAATGGATCCGGTGAAGGAGCTCCCTCAAACCCTTTGTAGGTAGAATCCTTCCGTGAACTGTAGGTTCTTACGACATTTCCTTTTTCATCTTTGATCTCAAGCGTGACATGTTGTGAATCTGCCAGTGTGGGTAACTGATAGTAGATCACCACACCTGTTGCAGGATTTACGCCAGCATAGGAATGAGCACCGGTGAACATCTCGGCATTACCATCAAGTTCACTGTATGCGTTTACTATGACAGCGTCTTCTGGTGTGAACAACGTAACGCTGCTGTCGGCGGCTTTATACTGACGGATCAGGCCGAGGTCGTCCAATATCCAGAACGACCTTCCTGAAGTAGATGCGATTAGGTCACCCTGGTGAATCTTCAGGTCAGTGACAGGTGTAACCGGAAGATTTAAATTAAACGGCATCCATGATTGACCGCCGTTGAATGATACATAAATACCTGTCTCAGTACCCGCAAATAACAGGTCTTTTCTCACCTGGTCTTCCCTGACAACACGCGTAAATGCATTTGCGGCAATTCCATTAATGATCTTCGTCCATGTTTTTCCGTAATCCGTAGTCTTATACAGTGATGGGGAATGGTCGTTGAATTTATAACGTGTAGTCGCAATGTAAGCCGTTGCAGGATCATGTGGCGACACCTCAATGGCGTTAATGAGGCATTCAGTCAATCCTGTTGGCGTTACATTTTTCCAGGTAACACCACCATCTTTGGTTAAGTAAACATAGCCATCGTCACTTCCTGTCCATATCACTCCTTTTTCATGCGGTGATTCGATAATATATGCAAGTGTGCCATAGTTTTCGGCACCTACGGCTTCATTAGTATATGGCCCTCCTGGTTTTCCCTGTTTTTCTTTTTCATTACGGGTAAGATCAGGCGAAACTTCTTTCCATGACTTTCCGAAGTCTGATGTTTTCAGCAGGTATTGAGAACCGTGATAAAAAGAATTGGGCTCATGCTTTGACCATATGATCGGCGCATTCCAGTTGTACCGGTACTTCATATCTTTAGCTTCTCTTCCTAAATATTGAATAGGCGCTGCCATAACACCGGTTCCTGCTTTAGCTTTTGTATCCAGCAGTTCAATGGTGCCCTGATAACTTCCCCCCATCACATACCGCGGATCATCCGGGTTGAAAGCAAGAAATGCGCTTTCGCCACCAGCAGATGATTCCCAGCTGGAAGAACCTATATGTCCACTACCAAGTTCACGGTTTGCGATAGACACTGAAGAGTTATCCTGTTGGCCGCCATAGATCCGATAAGGGAAAGCATTATCCGTATTGATGCGGTAGATCTGCGCCGTTGGCATATTGCTTTGTGTACTCCATGTTTTACCCTGGTTCACACTGATCACGGAACCGCCATCATCAGACAATATCATATTCTTTGAATTCAGTGGATTGATCCATAAATTATGGTAGTCGCCATGCATGCCATCAAGATTTTCCCAGGTTTTGCCTCCATCAATGGATTTCAATGCAGGGGCACTCAACACATATAGTGTGTTCTCATCAAGGGGATCAGTAAACAATTCGATATAATACCATGCGCGCTGTAACAACTTGTGATCGGAAGAAATTCTTGTCCACGATCCTCCTGCATCCTCTGATAAAAACAAACCACCCTGGTCTTTGTCCGAATCACTTTCCACCAATGCATATACGCGTTCTGGATTGGAGCGGCAAACAGATATTGACATCTTCCCTAATTCTTTGGGAAGTCCTTGCTGAATTTTATGCCATGTTTTTCCTTCGTCGGTGGACTTATACAATCCACTCCCTTCACCACCACTGATCACCTTCCAGGGCAATCTTCCATATTCGTTCATGGCCGCGTATAATATCCTGGGATTGGTCATATCAAGCGACAATTCAACGCAACCCGTTTTATCATCAACATATAATGACTTGTTCCAGGTTTCACCACCATCGATGGATTTATAAATGCCACGCTCAGGTGTATGACTATATATTGCACCCTGTGCAGCTACATAAACGATATCTGGATTTTTTGGATGGATGACGATCCTGGAGATCTGCTGTGTGGCATCAAGGCCTATTTTTTTCCAGGTCTTGCCGGCATCAGTGGATTTATATACCCCATCACCATGATGGGTCATAACACCTCTGATGGCGTGTTCACCCATCCCCACATATACCACGTTTGGATCACTTTCTGAAACGGCCACTGCTCCTACCGATCCGGTTTTAAAAAAGCCGTCAGATACATTTTTCCAGGTGGTGCCCATATCTGTTGTCTTCCATAATCCACCCCCGGTGGTACCCATGTAATAGGTCGTGGGATCCCCGTAAACCCCGGTTGCTGTAACCGAGCGTCCTCCCCTGAAAGGCCCTATGCTCCTCCACTTGACGGGTTTGAAATAATCGTTGACGGTTCCTGCAGATGTCACCTGCAATTCCGCAGCAGGCTGACTTTTTTTATTTTTTTGGCCGAAAGAAAAAAGAAAAATGATAAGGGCAACTACCGATAGAAAAATACTTTTGATCATGGATGTAAAAATTTTTTACTGGGGAAATATAATCATATTTCCATAGGTCAGCGTGCAGTGTTTCAAGGTTATGTAAAAGAGGCTGCTTATAAGTATTCCATATCTTACCAATACCAAACATCTTCGGGCATCATGGATATAAATACTCTATCGCCCTTGTTGAACAAAGGCTTTTGGATATGCAGCCTGATTTTTTCTTCTTCCACCATTACATCGGCGGAGTAATAGCTACCCCAATAGAGTATCTCAGTTACCGTACCTAAAGCAGCATTTTCCGGGTGCGAAACAAGCAACACATTTTCAGGCCGGATCATCAGCATTTTTTCATGAACAGATAGGTTGTTTATGGCCGACAACACAGAAAGATTTCTCACCAAATTATATGGACCAAAAAGACCAGCACAATATTCGTTTATCGGTTGACGGTAGATCTGTGAAGGACTACCCTGCTGAATAACTTCACCATCCTTCATTACCATAATAGTTTCCGCCCAGGAAAGTATATCGGGTGCATCGTGCAGTACCATAAGGCAGGTTATGCCGAGCCGCGCACTGATCTCTTTGATCACTTCTTTCATGATTCTTTTATGCACTATATCAAGGTTGGAAAATGGTTCATCGAGAAGAATCAGTTGGGGGGATGCGATGAGCACCCTGGCCAAGGCAATACGTTGTTTTTCACCCCCGGAGAGTTCATTTGTCATTCTACCCAATAAATGCTCAATACGGCATACAGTAAATATTTCATCGGCTTGTTCGGCCGACAGTACATTTTTCGAATCTAGTTCTTCGGATACGCGATAATTATTTCTTAATTCGAAATGCTGGCTGAGATACCCGATCGCTGAATGTCCGGCCATTAATTTTTCCCTGGGCCCTCTTACCCGTTCATTATTAAAAAATATTTTTCCCTGGCTGGGCTGCATGAGGCCGGCAATCATTTTAAGCAGGCTTGTTTTGCCGGAACCCGTTTCACCGGCGATTGCCATCTTCTGAAACGGCTGGAGAGAGAATGAAACATTGTTGACTGTCTGCACACTACGCTCTACTTTACACAACCCTTCAACCGTTAGCAATGCCATTGCGCTAAAATAATCTATCGGATTAATTCAACAAGAAATTCATCATAAACAATCGTTCGGTCCATATTACCCTTTCTAACATTCAGCTCCGTAATCATTCGCAAAAAATAACTTACCTTTCAACGCCTGAACAAAAACGTACCGGGTAACTTTCCGGAACAAATACACGTTCAACGCCATCCTGACTGCATCCCCTACACCCTTTTGTAGAAAGCCCTGGTACTGATATTGACTCAGGCCGGCACGATTTCATATTACGCCATGGCTTTTAAGAAAGGCCCAGGCATCACTGTTAACCCAACAGTATGCGCAGAAAAAGATATTGATGAAAAATAACCCCATCCAGGACATATTATCCTCTATCGGTATTTCCTTTCCCGGCAACGACTTGATGGAAAAATACGCTGACGAAAAAGCGCCCCTTCGAACTGAACTGTTCAGTGCAGACCAAATGGAGGTTCATGGAAAGATCCTGGCCGGCAAGCATAAAATATTCACCGGACGCTCTCCTAACTCGCTGTTGAAAAGACTGGCAGAAAATGAAGACCTGCTACTTGAAGTGCATGCGTTGCTGACAGAAGCCGTTAAAGCCAATAATCGCATTATCCCTGCAGGTGAATGGCTGCTTGATAATTTCTACCTTATCCTTGAACATATACAAACCGGCAAAAAACACCTGCCTAAAGGATATAGTGAGGACCTTCCCCGATTAACGAACGGGCCGGGCATTGGCTTACCCAGGGTGTATGATATCGCTACGGAAATTATCTCTCACAGTGATGGTCGTGTGGATCCAAGGAACCTCGGAAGCTTCGTAGCCGCTTATCAGTCCATCGTACCCTTAAAATTGGGTGAACTCTGGGCAATTCCTATTATGTTGCGGTTAGCCCTGATTGAAAACCTGCGAAGGATCTCAGCCCAGATCGCTTTCGGAAGGATCAATCAAAATCTTGCTAACTACTGGGCGGAAAAAATGACCTCTACAGCGGAGAAAGATCCTAAAAATCTCATCCTTATTATAGCCGACATGGCGAGGTCGAACCCGCCCATGATCAGTTCCTTTGTAGCCGACCTTACAAGGCAGTTACAGGGAAAAGGGCCTGCACTGGCGCTCGCATTAAACTGGATCGAACAACGGTTATCAGAAACAGGACAAACGAGTGCAGAACTTATCAATACTGAAATTCAACGTCAGGCCGCCGACCAGGTTACCATGAGCAACAGTATCGGCAGCCTTCGTTTCCTCGGGACCATGGACTGGCGGATTTTCGTTGAAGAGCACAGCATTGTGGAACAAATACTCCGAATGGATATCGGAGGAGTCTACGCTGCGATGGATTTTGCCACGCGCGACAGCTATCGTCACGTGGTGGAAAAAATTGCGCGGTACAGTGATCTCTCAGAACAGGAAGTAGCCAATATATCCATTAGGCTGGCTAAAACTGCCGCTTCAAAAAAAGGTGACCAGGACCGTACCGCGCACGTAGGATATTTTCTTGTGGGGAAAGGTTTAAGACAGCTCAGTCATGGGATAAATCTGCGTCTACCCATTGCTGATAGTATACAAAAACAGGTCAGGAACTACCCCCTTACCGTATACGCCGGGGCTGTTTTCCTGGTCACTTCACTGGTTGCTGCGTTGTTTACATGGAGGGCATATGACCTTGGGATACAACCCTGGCTGGTAATCACCATCGGCCTGCTGTCCCTACTGAGTGCGAGTCATTTTGCAGTGAATATGGTGAATTGGATCAGTTCATTGTTCATCAGGCCAAAGTTGCTTCCCAGGATGGATTATACAGAAGGGGTTGCAGCAGAATCTCGTACACTGGTCGTTATTCCCGCCATGTTGACCAGTATACAAAGTATCGAGGAACTTACAGAGGCCCTTGAAGTGTACTACCTCGCCAACATGGACGAACACCTGCATTTCAGCTTGCTTACAGACTTTACGGATGCCGCTACAGAGACCCGTGAAGATGATATCCCTTTGCTCCATGCAGCGAAACAAAGGATCGAAGACCTGAATGCAAAGTACCCCAGGGAAAGCAGCGACATATTCTTCCTTTTTCACCGGCCCAGAAAATGGAACTCCCATGAGAAGAAATGGATGGGCTACGAACGCAAAAGAGGAAAACTGACTCAGTTGAATGCACTGCTACGGAAAGGGGCAAGTGATTCGTTTTCACTCATCGTCGGAAAGCATGATTCGTTTCCATTGATGAAATACGTGATCACCATTGACTCCGATACACAATTGCCACGTGATGCCGCACGCACCATTATTTCCACCATGGCACACCCGCTCAACAAGGCTGAGTATAATGAAAAAAAACAACGGGTGACAGAAGGCTACGGTATCCTTCAGCCGAGGGTTTCGCTTAGCCTTACGGGTTCTTCAAACTCCATATTCGCGCGCATGCACGGCAACGACCTGGGCATCGATCCATATACAAGAACTACATCAGATGTATACCAGGATTTATTCGATGAAGGATCATTCATTGGAAAAGGCATTTATGATATCGACATATTCAGCAAAGGGCTCGACAACCGCTTCCCTGAAAACAGGATACTATCCCATGACCTCCTAGAAGGATGCATTATCAGATCAGGCCTGCTGTCCGATGTTCAGCTATATGAAGAATATCCTTCCACCTACGGTGCAGACGTAAAAAGAAGACACCGGTGGATAAGGGGCGACTGGCAGATCGCCAACTGGGCCATGCCATTTGTAACGGGCATGGACAACCGATTGCACAAAAATCCCTTATCAGGATTATCGCGCTACAAAATTATGGACAACCTGCGCCGAAGCCTGGTTGCTCCTGCCCTGATCTCCATGCTTATCCTGGGCTGGACAGCCCTTCATGATGCATGGTTTTGGACCATCGGTATTACCCTGCTCCTGCTGCTGCCATCGCTGATCATAGCCGCAAGGGACCTGGTGCATAAACCAAAGGAAATACTGCTGAAACAACATTTCCAGGATTCTATTGAATCTATCATCAATAATTTTTTCCAGACAATTTTTACGATAACATGCCTGCCATACGAAGCGTTTTATTCACTTGATGCCGTATTGATAACCAACTGGAGAATATTGATATCGAAGCGAAATCTACTGCAATGGAATCCTTCTGAACGTGACAAAGCGCTTGATGAAGAGCGAATTTTATCGAGCTATATCCAGATGGGGGTAGCGCCGTTGCTCGCATTGATCAGTTTTGTTTTTATTACATTTTATTCACCGATCGATCATATCGTGGCAGATCCTATATTGTTTTTATGGATAGTTTCTCCCGCCATCTCCTGGTTGATCAGCAGGCCACTGGCCATACCCATCGCAAGCCTGTCTGCCAAACAATTGCAGTTCCTTCGCAAAGTGTCAAGGAAAACGTTTGCATGGTTTGAAAACTTTGTTACTGAAGAAGATAACTGGCTACCGCCCGACAATTACCAGGAACATCCTGTCGAGCGCGTCGCACACCGTACATCGCCGACGAATATTGGTTTTGCACTGATGGCAAACCTTGCGGGGATCGACTTTGGATATATCCATATAGGGCAGTTTATCGAGCGTACCGCCAATACTTTTCGAACCATGCAAAAAATGGAAAGGTACCGCGGGCATTTTTACAATTGGTACGACACAGAGACCCTGCAACCCATGCATCCCCACTATATTTCATCCGTCGATAGCGGTAACCTTGCCGGACAGATCATAACCCTGAGACAGGGGATAATCGAAATGGGAAACCAGCCGGTGATCTGGAAACAACTTTTGCACGGTTTGCAGGATACACTTCTTATACTGACCGACGAGTGGAAAAATTCCGATGCCACAAAACCTTTTCAATCGTTCCTTGAACAAATGATTAGCCTTGAAGATTTCACCCCGGTGAAACTTAAACTGCTGATGGAACAACTGGTCAGAAGTACGGAAATGATTGTCCGCGAAAATCCAGGCAACCAACAAAATGATCAATATTATTGGTCGAAGGCATTGCTGACACAAAGCCATAATCTGATGGATGAAATGCAGCACCTGATGCCATGGCTATGGTTACCTGAAGCACCAGAAAAATTATCCATCTATTTACCTGCAGATGGAATGCCCAGCCTGTTTCAACTTGATAAACAGGAAACAACCATCAGCAGAGAACTGGACCTGTTGCAACAGGAAACGCTTACTCCCAATGAGTCGGCCTGGCTAGCGCAATATATAAATGCCATTTCTGCATCTGCCCGACTTGCCAGGCAAAGATTACTGACGCTTGATGAACTCGCACAATTATGTGAAGACTTCTCAGATAAGGAATTCGGTTTTATCTATGACAAAAACCAACATCTTCTTTCCATTGGCTATAATGTTGACGAACACAGAAAAGATCCAAGTTCTTACGACCTCCTTGCATCCGAAGCCAGGCTTTCTACTTTTGTTGGCATCGCCCAGGGAAAGATCCCGCAGGAAAGTTGGTTTGCGATGGGAAGACAATTAACGAACGCAGGCGGTGACACTGTTCTGCTTTCATGGAGCGGTTCTATGTTTGAATACCTGATGCCACTGCTCGTGATGCCAACCTTCGATAATACACTGCTCGACAGGACCTACAAGACCATGGTTAAAAGGCAGATCAGTTACGGTAATCAACTTGATGTGCCATGGGGTATTTCAGAATCTGGATACAACCTGGTTGACGCCAGCATGAATTTACAATACCGCGCATTTGGTGTTCCTGAACTTGGACTTAAAAGAGGATTAAGCGAAGACCTGGTCATTGCACCTTATGCTTCGATGATGGCCCTTATGGTTGATCCGGAAAAATCTTGTGAAAACCTGCAAAAAATGGCTGCAGAAGGTGCAGAAGGAAGATTTGGTTTTTTCGAAGCTATAGACTTTACGCCCGGCAGGTTACCCAGGGGACAAACAAGCGTTACGATACGTTCGTTTATGGCACATCACCAGGGTATGGGATTACTCGCACTTGATTACCTCTTGATGGAAAAACCCATGCAGAAAAGATTTGAGCGCGAACCTCGCTTCCAGGCTACGCTACTGTTGCTGCAGGAACGAATTCCGAAAGCAACAAAATTCTTCTCACCACCACCGGATGTGGCCGATATAAGCATAGAAACTGGACAGCCAGAAATGAGGATCATTACCAACCCGAATTCTGCAATACCAGAAGTGCAACTACTTTCCAATGGCAATTACCACGTCATGGTTACCAACTCAGGCGGCGGCTATAGCCGCTGGCGGAATATTTCGGTTACCCGTTGGCGTGAAGATACAACACGTGACAACTGGGGTAATTATTGCTTTATCCGGGATGTGGAAAAAAATAATTTTTGGTCGGCCTGCCACCAGCCTTCCCTTAAAACAGGTAAGTCGTACGAAGCTGTATTTTCACAGGGAAGGGCGGAGTTTCGAAGAAGTGACAGTGACATAGAAACGCATACGGAGATTGTTGTATCACCTGAAGATGATATCGAGATCAGGAGGATTCACCTTACTAACCGGTCAAGGAAAAAACGTTTTATTGAACTGACCAGCTATGCGGAAGTGGTATTGAATTCCGCCATTGCTGACGTGTTGCATCCTGCCTTCAGCAATCTTTTTGTGCAAACGGAGATCATCGAAAATAAACACAGCATCATATGCACGCGAAGGCCCAGGTCGTCTGATGAGCAGGTGCCATGGATGCTGCACCTGATGAAAACAAGTACGCCGAACATCCAGAAAATCAGTTATGAAACTGACCGCATGCAGTTTGTAGGAAGGGGAAAAACGATCAATAATCCCCAGGCGTTAAATAACCTGAATGGATTATCAGGAACGGAAGGTCCTGTATTAGATCCTATCGTAAGTATACAATACAGGATATCGATTGAGCCACAGGAATCAGTAACGGTTGATATGATTTATGGTATGGGTGAAACACGTGAAGTATGCGAAGGCCTGATTGATAAATACCACGACTCTTCATTTATAGAACGTGCTTTTGAACTCGCCTGGACACATAGCCAGATGGGCCTGCGCCAGATCAATGCGAATGAAGCGGATGCGCAGTTGTTTGCGAGGCTGGCCAGTGCAGTGATCTATATGAATCCGGCATTACGCGCTGATCCCATGATATTGTTGAAAAATCAAAAAGGACAGTCTGGCCTCTGGGGCTATTCCATTTCCGGAGATGTACCCATCGTGCTGTTGCAGATCTCGGATATCGAAAATATCAGCCTGGTTAAACAGCTCGTTCAGGCACATGCGTACTGGCGACTTAAAGGACTTACTGTTGACCTCGTGATTTGGAATGAAGATTTTGGCGGATACCGGCAGGTATTGCAGAACCAGTTATTGGGATTGATCAGTGCCGGTGTCGACAAAGATGTAACAGAACGGCCGGGTGGAATTTTTGTGAGGCTCACTGATCAGATTGCCCCTGAAGACCGTGTGCTGATGCAATCCGTTGCGCGCGTCGTAATATCAGACAGCAAAGGTTCGTTGCTCAACCAGGTGATGAAGCGGCAGGCAATTAAGCCTGCTGTGCCATTCCTTGAAGGGAAGCTTTATGTAAACAGTGTACCCGTAAAATATCTGCGTTCTCCTGAACAACTTATGTTCAATGGGCTTGGAGGTTTTTCCAGTGACGGAAGAGAATACGTCATCAATATCAATTCAGCCAAAGCAACCCCATTGCCTTGGTCTAATGTTTTAGCAAACCCATTATTTGGAACCGTAATTTCAGAAAGCGGGCAATCGTACACATGGTTTGAAAACGCTCACGAGTTCAGGCTCACCACATGGAACAATGATCCGGTGACCGACCAGGGAGGCGAGGCATTTTATATAAGGGATGAGATAAGCGGTCAATTCTGGTCGCCCACTTCACTTCCGGTACAGGGTAAATCCAATTATATTATTCGTCATGGTTTTGGATATAGCATATTTGAACACGAAGAAGACGGGATCCATACAGAAATGCATGTATACGTGTCCGTTGAAAAACCCATCAAGTTTACCAATATTAAAATAACCAACTGGTCGGGCAGGCCAAGACGCATTTCAGTAACGGGCTTTGTGGAATGGGTAGTAGGCGACATTCGGTCAAAAACCAATATGCACGTCAGTACATCCATTGAACCTAATACGGGTGCGCTGCTCGCGAAAAATCCATACAATAAAGAGTTCAACGACAGGATATGTTTTTTTGATATCAACGACAATTCCAGGACTGTAACAGGCGACAGGACCGAATTCATTGGCAGGAACGGATCACTGGGCAATCCTGACGCAATGAGCAAGGTGAGGCTGTCCGGAAAAACAGGTGCAGCACTCGATCCATGTGGTGCGTTACAAACGGTGTTTGACCTGTCCGAAGGTCAGGAACATGAAGTATTGTTTATGCTTGGTGCTTCCATCGGTATGGATGATACTATCAGACTTATCCAGGAATTCAATGTGCCTGGAGCCGCCTCCACTGAGTTACTTGAAGTATATCATTACTGGGATCGCATTCTCGGAACAGTCCGTATTGAAACGCCGGACCCTGCCGTTAACGTGATGGCAAACGGATGGCTGATGTATCAGACCCTTGCCTGCAGATTCAATGCAAGGAGCGGTTATTATCAGTCTGGCGGTGCTATAGGATTCCGTGACCAGTTGCAGGACTCCATGGCCCTGATGCATACGGCACCAAAACTGGTGCGTGACCACATCTTGCTTTGCGCATCAAGGCAGTTTAAAGAAGGGGATGTTCAACACTGGTGGCACCCACCCGCAGGTAACGGAGTGAGAACAAAATGTTCAGACGATTATTTATGGCTTCCGTTTGTGACGTCAGCATATGTAAAATTTACGGGCGACAAATCAATCCTTGACGAGTCTGCCAGGTTTATTGAAGCCAGGACATTAAATGCCGATGAAGAATCTAACTATGACCAGCCCGCTGTTTCCAACACCACCGCAACAATCTATGAACACTGCAGGCTCTCCATTTTAAATGGGCTGCATTTCGGGGAACATGGATTGCCGTTGATGGGCTCGGGAGACTGGAACGATGGAATGGATAAAGTGGGTATTCATGGTAAAGGGGAGAGTGTGTGGCTTGCGTTCTTCCTGTATGACATACTGATCAACTTCAGTACACTGGCTTTAGCTAAAAACGATACAGAACACGCCACGAAATTTATCGCGGAAGCGTCCACGCTAATGGCAAATATTGAAAAGAATGCCTGGGACGGAGGATGGTACAGAAGGGCGTATTTCGATGATGGACGCGCGCTTGGATCTGCTGGAAATGAAGAATGTCGTATCGATTCATTGGCCCAAAGCTGGGCGGTAATTTCCGGAGGTGCAGATCCGGATCGCAGCAAAACGGCTATGGAAGCAGCGTATACTAAACTGGTAAGGCCAGAGATGTCACTGATCCAGGTGTTGGATCCTCCATTTGATACATCCGATCTTAATCCGGGGTATATTAAAGGTTATGTGCCCGGGGTAAGAGAAAATGGAGGACAGTATACCCACGCTGCCATCTGGCTGGTGATGGCATTTGCAAAAATGAAAAATACCGCGCGCACCTGGGAACTGTTCTCCATGATCAATCCTGTTAACCATGGCGACGAGCCCGGCAAAATTGCTGTTTATAAAGCTGAACCTTATGTGGTAGCGGCAGATGTGTACTCTGTTCCATTGCATCGCGGAAGGGCCGGTTGGACATGGTATACAGGATCAGCTGGCTGGATGTACCGGCTCATTATTGAATCTATACTGGGCATGAAAAGAGAAGGAGATAACGTGCGCCTTGATCCGTGTATTCCCAGGGAATGGAGCGGCTTTACTATTGATTACCGTTTTAAGGAAACGAACTACCAGATCAGTGTTATCCAGTCAAAGGAAATCTCCCCCGGAACTAAATTGTTTGTTGATGAAATGGAGCAGGAAAATGGTATGTTGACCCTCGTCGATGATCATATAGATCACAGGATTGAATTTCACTTAGGGATCAGCAATTAATGCTGGTGAGTTGTACTCATTTCCTTGCATAGCTCCCTCTAACATAAAAATAAGAGACTGTTTCAAGTAAAACAGTCTCTTATTTATCGGGTTATAAATTACCTGCTTACTTGATTACTTACTTACTTTAAAAATTACCCTCCTGCTTTGTGCACGTCCTTCTTCTTTAGTATTATCACCAATCGGGGACTGCTCTCCATATCCAATTGCCGTTAACCTTGCTTTATCAATACCTTTTGCAACCAGGTATTTAATGCAATTTCCGGCACGAGCCTCAGACAATTTCTGGTTGTAAGCAGCAGTGCCTACTGTACTGGTATGACCCTCCACAGTGATACCGAGATCAGGATTATTCTTCATGAATTCAACTACCTTATCCAAATTAGCCTTATCCGCAACACTCAATACGGCGTCATTTCTCTTATAATAAAATTTCAGTTCAATACAGCCGAAATTCAGAGGAGTACCTGCCATGTTAGGACACTTATCTTCCTCATCATTGATTCCATCGCTGTCTGTATCAGGGACTGGACAACCATTGTATTTTGCCACACCAGCAACGGTTGGACATTTATCTTCCTCATCATTTATTCCGTCAGCATCTGTATCAGGAATAGGACAGCCATTATACTTTGCCAAACCAGCAACAGCAGGACATTTATCCTCCTCATCATTCACGCCATCCTTATCGGTATCCGGAATGGGACAACCTTGATATTTGGCTAGTCCCGCTACGCTCGGACATTTATCCTCTTCATCGTTTATGCCATCATTGTCTGTATCAGGAATAGGGCAACCATTATACCTGGCTAAACCTACCACCGCAGGGCATTTGTCGTCCTTATCCAGAATACCATCGCCATCAGAATCAGCAAGAATATGCGTTCCGAAAAGTCTCAGTTTAAGCCCAACCTGAATATTTTGGTTATACCACTTACCGACAGGATTTGGATTTGTTGTATTATTCATATCGGTTAATCCATAGATATACCTGGCAAAAGGAACTATCCTTGCATGGGGAAATAATTCAATGCCCGCATTTACAGAAATGCTGGTCTTGGTTAAATCTTCTTTTACGTTGATATTATTATTATCATTAATCGAAGATAAAAAGTCAAACTGGGGTCCGGCCGTAATAGCGAAATTATTACCCAAATGAAATTTCAATAACACAGGAACAGAAATATATGCCGCTTTACCATCTTTTAAAAGGGCACCGACAACATCAGAACTATACCTGTAAGAATTGTACATTAACTGGGGTTCAAAAGAAACTGCTTTTCCCAAAGGAATATTAATCCAGCCACCTGCGCCCCATCCAAACTTGGTGTTATAGTCAAAGCTATTGTTGTCAACAACCCTGAATTTGCTGAAATTGGCAGCTCCTAACAAGCCTCCTGATACTGTGTAATGATCTTTTACAATTTTTTGTCCGGATACGCTATGCATCATCAACAGAAACGCAGCGAATAGCAAATTTTTCATATGTTTTTTTTAAAATAAAAAAATAAAAATTGTTCAAAACGCTTTATATCGAATAAAGGTTTATCACACATAATCGGTACTGCAATTTTCACTCCACCACACATGTGTCTAACTTTTTGGGTCAAACATTACACACATAATGCAAAACGGCCGAACTTATTTGCGGAATTCAATAATTTATTGACTAAACGGGGGAAGGTATTTTAATCTCAGAACGGGTATCCGATACCGATACGATGAAAATGTATATATCCTGAAAAGACTCCGGAAGATTAGGTACGGAAGCAAACCAGCCAGGCCGCAACGTGCTTCATATTTTGATCTCATTTCATAGTTGCGTCATTTCCCCAGGGAGTATTTTTACCATAAGTTTGCTGCGTCATTTTCGCGTTGCCGTTAGCATCCACGGTAACCGTGAAAAGGAGATTATATACACTGTCAGGGATCATCGCCATGACGGTCATGATTCCGAAAGACTGAACAGTCGGCAATAAAGTATTTGAATGGCCGACTACCAGGACGTTTTTCCCGGCGTATTGTGATTTGATCTTATCAGCCAGACCTTTAAGGTCTTTTGCATCATAATGCTGAAGCGCGATTTTATTAGCATTCGCAAGTGGCCGGC
>JANMMA010000449.1:0-10240 GCA_031372815.1 Sphingobacteriales bacterium | reverse complement strand
AACATGTGCGGCACGCTGGGTCCGTAGATGTCGGCGTCCATCAGTCCAACCTTAGCGCCCTGCTGTTGAAGGGCCAGTGCAAGGTTTGCCGCAACAGTAGATTTGCCAACGCCTCCCTTACCACTCACTACGGCAATGATGTTTTTTACTTTGGAAAGCATGGCCTTACCGTCGAGCCTGTTCGAAGAGGTATTCGCCGTGAACTTCACTACTACCTCAGCTGAAGCATCGGCATGGTCTAGAATCGCCTGCTCACAGTCACGGCGGATCTTTTCTTTCAGCGGACAAGCCGGCGTTGTGAGCACGATCGTGAACGTCACCTGTTTGCCATCGATCAATATATCCTTGACCATATTAAGGGTTACCAGGTCTTTTTTTAGGTCCGGTTCCTGCACATGGCTTAATGCATTTAAGATATCCTGCTGCTGCATACTCAATGAATTGTTAAAGAAGTTTTTGCGACGCAAAGGTAACCATTCAAGCCCGTACTTTGTTTATTGCGAAAGATGGATGTAAATTGCCCCACCGTTTCATGAAGAAATTTTTACGATACTTTTTTTTCCTGACCCTACCCCTCTTGCCTTCTGCTGCAAAAGCACAGTTTGAAACGTTTAAGGATTCGGTGGTTCAATTGTATGGTGTAGTGATGACCTCAGACAGCCTTCGTGCATTGCCGGCTGCCAGTATTTTTGTAAAGGGAACCGGACGGGGTACCATTACCAATAACCAGGGTGTATTTTCGATCGTAGTGTTGAAAGGGGATATCATTGAATTTACTTCTGTTGGTTTCAAGCCTCAAACGGTCACGGTTCCACGAAATTTAGAGGGCAATACTTATAATATGGTTCAGCTCATGGTGACCGATACGGTTTACCTTCCGGCATCCATTATCAGGGCCAGACCAACCCGACAGCAATTTGATCGGGATTTTGTGGGGACCCCTGTTCCGACCGACGATATAGAGCTTGCGCGGCAGAATACCGAAATGGCAAAGCTCCGAATATTGGCAAGAAGCCTCCCTGCTGATGGAAGAGAAGCCACCAATTTTAATTTGAAACAGAGCTCTCAGAAATATTATTATACAGGACAGACGCCACCGCAAAATATTTTTAACCCCTTCGCCTGGGGAGAATTTATTAAAGCCTGGAAACGGGGAGATTACAAGAAAAAATAATTAAACGGCCACTGCCTTGCCTTCCTTATAGAGGTAAAAACCTTCGCCCGACTTAACCCCCAACTTACCTGCGGCGACCATATTTACCAAAAGCGGGCATGGAGCATACTTAGGATTGCCAAAACCTTCGTGCAATACCTTCAAAATAGCCAGGCAAACATCAAGGCCAATAAAATCAGCCAGTTGTAAGGGACCCATCGGATGTGCCATACCCAGTTTCATGACCGTATCAATTTCTTCCACACCAGCGACACCTTCAAATTTGCTATATATGGCCTCATTGATCATGGGCATGAGGATGCGATTGGCGATAAACCCGGGGTAATCGCTTACAACACAGGGCATCTTTTCTATTTTTCGGGCAAGCTCTGCAACTGATTCAGTCACTGAACCCTCCGTTTCATATCCATTTATAATCTCTACGAGCTTCATCACTGGTACAGGATTCATAAAATGCATGCCAATGACCTTGCCGGGCCGTTTTGTGGAGGCGGCAATCCTGGTAATGGAGATGGATGAAGTATTGCTGGCAAGAATGGCTGTGGAAGGGGCAAATTCATCGATTTCACGGAAGATTTTTAATTTCAGATCCACATTTTCAGTGGCGGCTTCAACGACTAAATCTGCATTTTTCACCCCAGAAGCGATGGACGTATCGATGCTTATATTCCTAATGGCTGCGTCTTGTACGTCTACTGTGATCATGCCTTTTTCCAACTGTCTACCCAGGTTTTTTCGGATGGTCTGGAGGGCTTTTTCGAGCTGCGTTTCCGATACGTCTATGAGGGTAACAAAATACCCAAAACGCGCAAATACATGAGCTATACCATTGCCCATTGTTCCGGCTCCTATGACAGCAATATTTTTCATGCCCCGAAAATAATTAATATCGGTCAACCCGAAGAAACAGGTTTTACTTCAACCCTTGTAGCAAGTTAACCTCACGGTTGTGTGTTTTTTTTATCTCTTATCTCGTTAACCTTCCGTTTCTCTTTTTATTTCAACACCCCGTATGTCTTCAAGTTTTGAGATCATGGCATCGCAGGTGACTAAGGGTACCCCTACCCTGAATCGGCAAAACAGTAATTGGTCACGCTCCATGATCGTGACTTCATATTGTTTGAATAACGTCATCACCTCATTCATAACGGTATAATCGCAGGTTATTTCGACGTTCTGTTCGATGTTTTTTGATATCCTGCCGGCTTTACCTAGAGCGTCTGCGGCGGTGGTTTTGTATGCATTGATCAGACCAGGGATACCTAGCATCGTGCCGCCGAAATACCTGACCACAACCACCATAACATTGGTGAGGTCTAAGGATTGGATTTGTCCGAGTATAGGCCTGCCTGCCGAACCCGAAGGTTCTCCATCGTCGCTGACCCTATGTATTTCCGCTTGCTGCCCAACCCGCCATGCAAAGCAATGGTGCGACGCCTTCGGATGTTCTTTTTTAACACCCTGCAGCTTTGCTTTGGCATCTTCCGCGCTGGTTACCGGGAACGCATACCCTAAAAATCTAGAGCCCCGGTCACTGAATTCGGAACTTGTTTCGCTCAATATGCTATGATAGACAAGGTTCATGTTGTCATATGGTCTTTGATAATATAAGTGTTACCGCGACAGGCCTTCAGGTTATAGTTCTTATTAACCAATGGTCATTAGGTATATGGCCACCACTGCAACGCCGATGCCCGCCCAATTAAGCCTTGACAATTTTTCCCTGAACAGGAAAAAAGCTATCAGCGTACTGAACAGTACGATGCCTATATTAATGACAGGAAAGATGGCAGAACTGTTACCTTTGTTTGCTGCTAAAACTTTGACCAGGCTCCACAATGAAAAATAGTTGGGAATGCCGATGAGTATTCCAGCGGGGATTGCTCTCCGGTCGAACTGCTGCTTTCCCCTTGCCAGTTGAACCAATAACGTTATGGTTCCGGTAACACCTGCTACCGCAAATGCGGTAATAAAATAAGCGTCATTATTGGCGTCATTCAAAAATCCCTGTTCCACATATTTCACCATAGTATCAAGCAAACCGCTGCCGACAAACAATACCAAAGGCACCAGCAATAATAGTCCGTTTGCAGATTTGATGGATGAGCCCTGAATGTCTTTATGTGGCCAGCAGGTTAACAATACTGCGGTAAGTGCCAGTACAATCCCGGCGACTTTTAGCACCGAAAGTTTTTCGTCGTACCAGTAAATAGAAAAAAGGAAGGGAATAACGAGCGACAATTTATTAGCCACAGATGCCACAGCAACGCCGATATTTTGTGCCGTGAAAGCAATGATGTTGAATAGTATGATGAAAAATATTCCCATCAGTATAGCCCACCTGAACCAGGGCTGTGCTGTTGATGCATGCGATATCGGGAACGATCCATTCACCAATGAGCCGGTGATCACACAGGTAAAATAATTCACCACAATGGCCTGCAGTGCGGGGATATTCAGCCGACCAAGCATTTTAAACGATAACGTAAGGTAGGAACTGAGGACTATACTCATGATCAGTAAAATCATGCAGGCGAATAAATGGATATAGTATCCGTCAACAATGTAAATTCATCTTTACAGACAGCCGACGGCAGGTCCGGTGCCGATAGCCCGTCTGGGACCAGCAACTCATTATTTGTAATGGTCCTGATCTCATCCCATATTCCTGCATCAATAAACGATTGTAATAACATACTGCCGCCTTCTACGATTACACTCTGTAGTTTTAATTCATGAAATGCATTGATCACCTGTGGTATTAAAGGGGTTTCACGATCCACCTTATAGTAAAAAATGTTGTCATCATCAATATGGTCAACGGTGTTAAAAACGATGGTGGGATGTTTGCGGTTGAAGAGTTTAAGGTGCTGAGGCAGTCGCTTGTCCATATCGATCACCGCGCGTACGGGATGACGGCCAGACCATAACCGCGTCGTAAGTGCCGGATCATCCAACATGGCTGTAGTAGTTCCTACCAGTATGGCTGATTCTTCGCTTCTCCATTTATGTACGATGCGGTTGCTGAAATCATTGGTGATCGTCAGCCTTTCTTCGCCAGATGAAGCTATTTTCCCATTTTTAGATTGGGCCCATTTCAGGATGATATAGGGACGATGCTTCTCCTGGAAAGTGAAAAACCTTTTGTTGATTTCTCTACAGCTCTTCTCTTCTATTCCGGTTGTCACCAGGGTGCCTGCTTCGCGTAATTTATCGATCCCTTTTCCATTCACTGCCGGAAAGGGATCGAGGCATCCTACAACAACTTCCTTTATTTGGTGTTTAATAATCAGATCAGCACAGGGTGGTGTTTTGCCGAAGTGTGCACAGGGTTCGAGGGAAACATAAAGGACAGCATCTGCAATGAGTTTTTCATCTTCCTTTTTTACTGAAGCCAGGCAATTGACTTCTGCGTGTGGCCCGCCATAAACTTCGTGAAATCCTTCCCCAATGATCCTGCCATTGTGTACCAGAACTGCACCAACCATTGGATTGGGTGCCACATAACCAGAGCCCTGCCTGGCCAGTTGAAGGCAGCGCTTCATATATACCTCGTCTCTATCCATATATGGCAAATCTAATTTAAAATTTAAGTTTGTAGTATGACGATGCAGGAAGCCTCACAGGAGCTGAGAAAAATGTTGCAGGAAATTTATGATCCACGGGAATCAACCAATATTACCGAATGGGTGATGGAGGACATAACAGGCATTAACCGTATCGATCGCATCATGTATCATCACCGGCTATTTACCGAAGATCAGCTGGATAAATTTAATGACTATGCAGTAAGGCTTGCCAACGGCATGCCTGTGCAATATGTGACGGGGTATGCCTGGTTCATGGCATTACGGTTCAGGGTAAACGAAGACGTGCTTATTCCCCGACCCGAAACAGAAGAACTGGTTCAATGGGCCCTGTCTGAAACGCCGCCGTTGAAAGAAGGTCTTAGCATGCTTGATATCGGAACAGGCAGTGGATGTATCCCGATCATGCTGAAGAAAAAAATCCCTGATGCTGCAGTTCATACACTGGATGTGAGTAAAGAAGCGGTGGATGTTGCTAAGGATAATGCAGCGATATACCAGACTGAGATTCATTTCCACCTCGGGGATTTTCTTGATCCGGGAATCAGGCTAACGCTTCCACAGTTGGATGTGATCATCAGCAACCCACCTTATATTCCTTATACTGAAAAAGAAAAGATCCATCAAAATGTAGTGAGATATGAACCCCACCTGGCATTGTTTGTTAAAAATGAAGACCCATTATTGTTCTATCGCGCGATCGCTGTATTCGGAAAAGATCACTTGAATGCAGGTGGAAAGATATTCCTGGAAATTAATGAAGATCTCGGTGAATCCATAACGCATTTAGGAAACTCGTTTGGATATGATGCCGTACTGAAAAAGGACATGCAGGGGAAGGACAGGATGGTGAAATGGAGTAAGCTAATTAAATGACGGACAATCTCAATGGTTGAGGCACAAACAAGTGTTGATATGGGATAAAACGCTTCAAGAAGCTCTTAATTGATCTAAAAGGTATTGGTCAAGGATACACGAAAAGACATCGGCAGTATGCTGATTACTGCTTGTCTACCGACAACACCGTTCTTGCTCCAAGGTCGCGGGCCACGCGCATTACAGCAACAACGTTATCAATAGGAACTTTTTTATCGGCGTTTATCACTACCGTGGGAATATCTGTTTTTTCTTTTTGTATGGCCGGAAGTAATGCTGCGCGAAGTGAATCCAAACCAACCTTATTAGTACCTACGTAGTATACCAGGTTGGCATCAATCGATACCACCACATTCTGTTTTGCCTTCGTATCACTTTTCGATTTAGGTTGTGACAGTTTGATCACGTTGGGATTGGCCAGGGTAGACACAATAAGAAAGAACATCAGCAGGATGAAAAGAATATCATTCAATGCATCCGTAAATACTTCCGCTTCGCCCCGATGTTTTTTTCTTACCCGCATAATTTAATGAGTTGGCTCCTGTAAAATGTCCAGGAAATCAGCAGCGGCTACTTCCATTTTATTCGCAGCCTTATCGATCTGCGCATATAGGTAACTGTAACCCAGAAAAGCAATCATACCAATCAACAAGCCAGTAATGGAGGTAACGATCTTCACATAAAGACCACCTGCAATAGTATTCAGAACGAATTCACCGGTTGAGTTGATATTGAAGAACAATTGCATCAATCCGGCCAGTGTTCCGATAAATCCAAAAATTGGCGCGGCACGAGCGATTACAGAAAGAATATTCAGGTTTCGTTCGAGGTTATACATTTCGAGCTGCGCCACACTTTCCATACTGCGTTCAATGGCATCGATCGGTTTACCGATCCGCTGCACACCTTTATTAATCATGCGGGCCACAGGATGGTTGGTATTTTTTGCCTGTGACTTAGCCGCTGAAATATTACCATTTACAATATGATCACGAATAATACCCATGAAATTTTCATCGATCTTATTCGCTCTCTTTATGGCGATATATCGTTCAAAAAAGAAGAATATGGCAGCGACGAAAAACAGTGCAAGGGGAATCATTAACGGTCCACCGGAAACCAACACTTCCCAGAGATGCATCTCTTTGGGAGCCGGAGGGATAACCGTAGTATTTAAGGTTGAATCTGTTACATTGGTGAGTAAGGGCGACTGTAATAACCAACCAGGCATTATGTATTGAATTTGAGCAAATGTAATTATAAAACGATTGGCAATCGTTAAAGTAAAATGAAAACGCCGCATTGGATGCAGCGTTTCAATTTTTTTTATGGTTGTCGGTTAACCATTAAGGTTTACCCTTTACTATATAAATCGTTAAATCTATATTGGACTAATGGGTTTGCTTGTTTTCCATTTTCATCATGCCCATGATCTGTTTCATGGTTTGCTGCATTCCATCTGTACTGCCATCCAGGAAAATGACATTCCCTTTTCCATATTCAGCAAAGTTTTTAATGGCTTCCGTCCACATACTGAACAATATTACGTTGGTATCCAGGTTTGCCTGTTTTAGTTCTTCGGCGGCTTCTGTCATACCCTTGGCCACTTCCTGGCGGAAAAGTGCAACACCCTGTCCCCTTAACCTCGCAGCTTCCCGCTCAGCTTCAGCAGCAATCTTGATGGCATTACCTTCGGCCTCAGCACCTTTGGTCTTGGTGATCAGCAAAGCCTGCCCTTCATTTTCTGCAGCAGCCTTAAGGTTGTTGGACGCTACGACCCGGCTCATACTATCCAGGATGGTCTGGTCAAAGGTGATGTCATTGATCTGCAGATCCAGCAGATGATAACCCCAATCTTCAAGAGAATGGTCGATTTCATCTTTCACGTAAGACACAATTTCCTTTCGCAGTGAAAGGATCTCCGATTGCCTTTTGGTAGCCACGAATCCACGAATGGTTCCTTCCACCGTTCTTACCAGTGCCTGCATCAGGTCACGGTCCGCAAAAAATTTGAAGGCCACTTTCTTGATGGTCTCTTCATCTGCATTTTGCACCGCATAGAGTACCATCGTCTTAAAATACACATTGGCCTGATCCTGTGTAACGGCCTGGAATTCGAGTTCTACCGAGCGGTTTTGGATGCTCACCCTTCGTGCGATCTGTTCGAGGAAAGGTATTTTGAAATTAAGACCGGGACGCAGAATCCTGCGATATTTTCCGAAAAGCGTTACGACGTCAATATAGCCCTGCTTCACCGTAACCAGTCCACTGAAAAGTACAAGAAGTGCAAGGCCAAGCCAGACTAATGAAAAAGGAAAATTTTCCATCCTTGGGTTTGATTTTTAATGAAATTATTGCGCTGAAAGTAACAAGAAATTTGCGGATAACTTGGGAAAGACGAAAGGATTGTTTAAATTGTATCAAACCATATCATATGACAAGGACAAGCCGGGTCTGGTTGGGCATACTCACTTTTCTGCCCCTGTTGCTGATGTTTGCATATCTTTTTTCTGTCGCCTTTATTGTGCGGGATGCCATAAGGTATGGTGATGAAACAATGCCCTTCCCCATCTTGTCCGGCGTGTTCTGGATGGTCATTATCGGGCTGATGCTCGGTCTCCTTAGTTTCGGATTACTCATCTACTACGTGATCCATGTGATCAATAATAAAAGTCTTGATAGCAATGAACGTGTCATCTGGGTGCTGGTATTCCTTGTTGGCACAATTGTCGCGTTCCCTATCTATTACTTGATGCGGATTATGAAAGAGCCCGAAAGTTTGTCGATGTCGGCGACCTGAAAGTCATCAACTTTTCTCTTCCCAGATCATTGCCAGATGAACGATGGTTTCCACAGCTTTCTGCATATCCTGCACACTTACGTATTCATGCTTTGAATGTAGTGCCATCTCTCCTGTAAATATGTTCGGACAGGGCAGCCCCATAAATGAAAGCCTTGATCCATCTGTACCGCCCCTCACCGGAGATTTCCGCAATGTTAATCCGGCCCTTTCTATAGCTTCAACCGCATAGGCCGTCACTTGCGGATGCCTGTCCAGTACTTCTTTCATATTTCGATACTGTTCGTGAACGTGGAATTCCATTTTTGCACCCTTGTACTGACGCACCGCGGCCTCCGCTAATTCGCGAATAGTATTTTCGTGAATAGCTAAACCGGCAGTATCAAAATCACGGATGATAAAATCCACTTTTGCTTTTTCTGAAGATCCTTCCAAGTGTACAGGGTGCACAAACGGTTCTCTCAATTCAGTTGTCTCAGGAGAGAATGAAGATTGAGGCAATGAGGCTAAAAAGCCAGCTGCAATCTTGAGTGCATTTACCATTTTCCCTTTTGCCGATCCCGGATGTACACTGATACCATGAAAAATCACATCCACCGCATCGGCTGAAAACGTCTCGTCCTCCAGTGATCCGATTTCACTGCCATCCAGCGTATAGCCAAAATCAGCGCCCAGTTCTACCATATCAAGTTTCTCCACGCCCCTTCCCACTTCTTCATCTGGTGTAAAAAGTATCCTGATTTTTCCATGTTTATATTGCGGATGGCTCACCAGAAAACTTACCGTATCCATGATGACAGCCACCCCGGATTTATCATCTGCCCCTAATAAAGTATTTCCTGACGCGGTGATAATATCGTCTCCGATCTTTTCTGCCAGGTATGGATGGTCTTCTACGGTGATTACTTGTGTTGCGTCGTCAGGCAGGATGATTGGCTTTCCAGTATAATTTTTATGTACGATGGGTTTAACGCCTTTTCCACTTGCGTCTGGTGAAGTATCGACATGAGCACAGAAACACAATACCGGAACCTTCTTTGGAGTATTTGACGGAATAGTGGCAAAAACATATCCATCTGCATTGAGATGCGCATCTACAATGCCCAGGGTCCTCAGTTCAGTGACCAGTAAACGTGAGAGGTCTTTTTGCTTTTCAGTACTGGGAAAATTTGGGCTGTGCGGATCACTCTGCGTATCGATGGTAACGTACTTCAGGAAACGCTCTGCCACGGTAAAATGATAATCACTGAACATCTATATTTTTTACAGCAAAATACTGAAGATGAAGTTGTCAATTGGATAATCCGTTAAATCTTTCTATATTAAATGCACCAAACTATAAACAATGAAAAAACTGATTGTAGCATCAATTGTGGGAGGTATTATTATCTTCCTATGGCAATTTCTTTCGTTTGCCGCCCTCGACCTTCACCGTCCGGCACAGCAGTATACGCCAAAGCAGGATACGTTACTATCGGTCCTTAGTTCAAACCTGCAGGAAGGCCGTTATTTTCTACCTACAACCCCTGTCGGCGCAAGTAGTGAAGAAGTAGCAAAACAGATGGAAGTAATGATGGGTAAGCCCTGGGCCATTGTTGACTATCACGCAAAGACCGAAAACAATATGGGCATGAATATCGTCAGAAGCCTGCTCACGAATATGATTATCGTATTTCTCTTTTGCTGGATACTTACGCGTGGCGGGCCACATTCATTCAACAGTATTTTCATATCCTCTCTTTTTGTTGGATGGATTGGCTTCCTGAATTTTCCCTACGCATATTACATATGGTATACTCCTCC
>JANMMA010000427.1:0-4696 GCA_031372815.1 Sphingobacteriales bacterium | reverse complement strand
CCAGCCCTGTTCCCTGCCCGGTGGGTTTGGTAGTGAAAAATGGTTGAAATATTTTAGCATTGATATGTTCAGGAATACCAATACCATTATCTTTTACGGATATAATTACGGATTGCGGATTGCGGATTGCGGATTGAGTAGAAAGAATTGCGGATTGCGGATTGCGGATTACGGATTGAGCGATTAGATCACCTTCCTTGAATTGAAGTTTGGTCGTTACGGTTACTATTGGTTTATAATCATTGGTATTCTGATTCTTTTTCTCACCCACTGCATAGAATGCGTTGTTGTATAAATTCAGCAAGACCCTGCCAATATCCTGCGGAATAATATCGATCTTTTCAATCGAAGAATCAAACTCCGTTTTCAATATGGCATTAAATGTTTTATCCTTAGCCCGCAATCCATGATAAGCTAATCGCAGGTATTCATCTGCCAGCGCATTGATATCGGTAAGCTGCTTTTCCCCACTGCTGCTGCGGCTGTGCTGCAGCATTCCCTTGACTATTGAGTCGGCGCGTTTGCCGTGTTCCCTGATTTTTTCCTGATTCAACTTGATATCCGCTGCGAGAAGTCTTACCTCTTCCATATTGCCGCTCAGCGCAGCCTCAAGAATTTCATCCGACAACTCCGCATTGACTTCCGAAAAATTATTTACAAAATTCAATGGGTTCTGGATCTCATGCGCAATGCCGGCAGTCATTTCACCTAAAGAAGCCATTTTCTCAGCCTGTATCAACTGTGTCTGTGTTGCCTTTAGTTCAGCGAGCGCCGTTTCAGCACGTTGTTTTTCTTCTTTTAGTTGTTTTAAATCTGCCCTCGCCTTTGTGAGATCTTTAAACCGGGCATATGCAAGGGAAAATACTGCTGAAGTGCGACTCAACAGCGCCCAGCTTTCATCAGAAATAGGGCCAGGTGCAGCTGCACCTATAGCACCGTTAGAGAATTTGCATAAATGATAGGTGCGGTCCGGAATGGTTTCTCCGTAGAATCCATCGAGCACCGTCGATACGCTGGCACAATATCCAATCCATTCCTTCCTGTTTGCTCCCTGCATCACAATGGAAGTCTGCACATTGCCGGATTGATAAAATTCAAACATCTTTCTTCCGACCCAGGTTTTTTGCAGATTGATGATGATATGATCTGCGACCAGTTTTTTATCCGGAAAGCGGATGTCTTTTATGGCATACCAGCATTCCGCTATATCCCCGTCTTGATCATGAATATATATACTTGACGTTTCAAGTTCTTCAACGCCTAACAAGCCCATCTCGCGGCGTAAAACCTGCGCCACTTCAATGAGTTCCTCGGGCTCTTGCATGGCCAGCGCCCGGGCGCGAACACGTTCCAGCGCCACTTCTATATTGGCTTTATGCGTTTGCGCTTCAGCAAGAAGCAGGTCATTAAAACGTGTATATGTAAGGTCAAATACTCCTGCAAACTTTTCCAGGAGATGGATGGTTTCTTCATGCAACGGCTCCGGAGTTGTTACCACCAGCATTCCCCTCGAAAAAAAACCAACAGTTTGTACCCTTCTCTCATGAAGGAAGGCAGGATCAAAGGGAATACCAATTTCTTCCTTTAAATACTGAAGCCAAGAAGTCAGGTCGCCACCGGAAAGATCAACAACCATCGATTTTCGTCCGGCTTTCCAACCATCGTACATTTTAGAGAGTGTGGTTGGTTCACTAATTCTACCTGAAAACCTTGTATCAATCTGGTTTCCTCCCTGCTCCGTTATCCAAAAATCGATAGCATTTGCTTCTTCTTTTACAATACCAATATTGATTCGCTCATGAACAACTCCTAAATTGTTCAATTGCTGAAAAAGCACGAAGGCTGCATCGGCCAGCTCATCACTTTTCTGCATGGCCATAGTCCTTGACCGCACTTTGTCCAAAGCCAGTTCTATCTGCGCCTCCCTTGCCTGTGCTTCCGCTTTTTGCAAATCTAGGAAACGGATATAGGCCTGTTCAAAGACAATTGAAACACGTTTAAGTACATTCAGGTTTTCCTTACTATAGGGTTGGCCATGCCAGCTGTCGGCAAATAATGCTGAGTTCTTCTCTATCATCAAACAAATTATATGACTTTGCATTTGCCGTAGAACCTGCCTTGCTGTTTCCGGTATTTGTGTAAAATCGTTGTGGGCAAAAACATAATCGAAATACTTATTCTTCTGTTGGATTGTATATTCTTTATTAATTATATCACAACTTTCGGCCATAGCTTGCCAGCCATCTTTCAAAAATGTGTCCTCATGCATCATTTGTGCGTCATAGGGCATGAAGACCATTTGTGGTTCTTGTATCGTATTTCCCACCCAGAAATTGATATTTTTGGTTTTCTGATCAAACAATTGAATTGCAACGGTTCCAAGCAGAACATTCAGCTCAATTAGCTTCTCAAAAAGAATAGCAATTACATCTTTCAATTCTCCAGAACTATGCATTGCCAGGGATCTGCTTCTGACTTTCTCCAGTGCCGCTTCTATTCGTGCCTCTCTTGCCTGAGCCTCGGCTTTTTTGATATCGTTGAAACGGGTATAAGTAAGATCGAATACTTTAGCGAAGCGGAGTAATATGTCGGAATGTTCATCGGACAATGGCTCCAGGCTGGCAACATTCAGGCAGCCAAAATTATTGAACGAAGCTGATAACAAAACTTTTCCAGGGGCACGCATACCGTCCTTAACAATGTCAGGCAATTGAACAAGTTCTGTTTCACTGAAAATAACTTCGTCCCATTCCATCTTCTCTTTTCCTTCGAGAGAATATTGAAACTTATCCTTCCTTGCATTCCATGACCGTATGTATGCCAGGTAGGGTGGACTTTCATGATACTTGACATAATAATTGTTGGGATGGGAAGGGTCCTCAGCATTGGCCATATACCATCTTGAACCCAGTGTATCAGGCTCAAAGATCATAATGACACATCGGGTCAATACCATGTCCAGTTTAGTCATTTCGCCCAACAGAATTCCAATCATTTCGCTCAGGTCCTCCGAATTCTGCATGGCCATGGCCTTTGCACGAACTCTTTCAAGTCCAAGCTCTATATTTACTTCCCTGGTTTGTGCTTCTGCATTTTTAATATCTAAAAACCTTGTGTAAGCGAGTTGGAAAACATTTCGGAAACGCTTTAACACCTCCAATGCTTTGTCGGTCGCAGGGCCATAGGTCGACATTCCCAAAGCTCCTGAACCAATGGAATAAAAATAATAATGTAGTGATGCTGCTTTGTCCAGCAGCGGATCCGCAAACTGATTGTCTTCCTTCCGGTATTTAATCCATTCCTGAAGTGCTTCACCTTCCATTTCCTTAGTATAGAAAGCATCTTCTGAACTCAACATGCAATCCGCAAATTCTGATACGGTTGCATTGGTACGAAAACCCGTAACCTCAATTACCTCCTTATCATACGGTGTAAAGAACTGGTAGTTTACATAGTTCCCTTCTGATTCATTGAAGATTGCCGTTTGAACATTCCGGATATCGCCCACATGTAATAATTCAAATTGGTTCGATATCACCTTGCAGACCTTAAGCATATCATCTGCCGTCTGCATAGCCATCGCCTGGGTTCTCACGCGTTCGAGGCATGCCTCAATGATCAACTCACTATTTTTATACTCCAGGTCGGCAGTCTTTTCCTCGACCAGTTTTTGCAGTTCTTCATTCTTGCGCTTCCATTCGTTGATATGCCAGCTGTCGCCACTTGTGTCTTCCGGCTTCGAAGCATGTGTATGTACAGCAAGCCACTTACCGTCAACACATTCCATAATTGTCGAAAGCCGCGTGAAGAATTCATGCGGCTTTCCTTCTACCTCCATGCGCAACACAAATTCACTGACGATCAGTGCACTATCTTCCTGCCCGGAAACTCTCCGAAAAACAGGCAACTCACAAAATTTTATATCGAGCCCTTCCGATTGTTGTCGCTGGTTGATGATCCACTCCCGCAAACCATCTTTGGAAAAAACCTTTTCGTCAAAAGCAGTACCATAACCCATGAAGTCATCGGTTGTAAGTCCGGCCGACAATTCAATGGGCAAATCTCCAATACCAAATTGAATGAATTGCTGATAGGCTTCGTTCAATAATCTTTCCTTTTCTGCCTGCATGGGGGAGCGCTAAGTTTTGGTTTGTTAACCAGATCAATGTAAGCTATTTTGGAATATTTATCCGTAGACGAGAGGTAAAGAAATAACGAACTCGGCACCTTCCCCATTTTTAGGCTGAACCATCAAATCACCTCCGTGTGCCCTGACTATATCATAACTTAATGACAGCCCTAACCCCGTTCCCTGCCCTGTAGGTTTAGTCGTAAAAAACGGCTGGAAAATTTTATCCTTCAATAATTCGGGAATACCATTACCGTTATCCCGGACTGTTATCACCACACTGTTATTCGTTGATTTAGTTACCACTGAAATGCTTGGTTCGTAGTCGGAAGAGTTCATCTTCTGCTTTTCTGAAACTGCATAAAAAGCATTATTGACAACATTCAATAACACCCGGCCTATATCCTGTGTAATGATATCTATTGATGGAACGGATTTGTCAAAGTCGGTACGTATTTCCGCATTGAACTCTTTATCCCTGGCTTTGAAGCCATGATAAGCCAGCCTGATATATTCCTCGGTTAACACATTGATATCTGTCGGCTCCTTTTGTCCATTGCTTAGACG
>JANMMA010000437.1:0-5807 GCA_031372815.1 Sphingobacteriales bacterium | reverse complement strand
TCCTTGGCCAGGCACCAGCCTGATAATCCCAGAACGTGTAGGTGCCGGAGGCGCTAAAGTACCGATCCATATTTTTCTGTCGGCGTCCTCCGTTATAAACGTAATGTGGTCAAAAAAATTTGCCACAGGAGTCCTGCTAAGCTGACCGGGTTTTGAAGGATTGAATGGGTAACGGGTGAACAGGCCTGTTTTTTTATCAAGGGTATGCAATCCATTGCCCCGGGTACCCACCCAGAAATTGCCATAGCTATCTTCTAAAATAGACCTGACCTTGTTATCAATTAGGCTGTTGGGATTTTTTGGATCATGCAGGTAGCGTGTAAATGTACCTGTCTTCCGGTTGAACCGGTTTAGCCCACCCGTTTCGGTTGTGTCAAAAGCGAATCCGGTACCTATCCATAATTCACCTTCCTTGTCCTCATAAATCGCCCTGACGGTATTATCACTGAGACTGGTGGTATCACCTGGCTTATGGGAAAAGTGTGTGAATTTACCTGTCGTTTGATCAAACAGATCAAGTCCCCCATAATTACCTATCCAGGTATTTCCAAGGTGATCGATCAGGATGGAAGTGACAAAATCATTTGCCAAACTTTCCGGGTCATCCTTTTTATGGCGATAGTGTGTAAATGTATTTGAAAACGGATCAAATTTATCGAACCCCATTCCGTAAAAACCGATCCAGATATGTCCTGCGCTATCTGCGAAAAGACACTCGGGGTAATAACTACCCAGAGAATTTTGATTTTGGGGATCATTCTGATACCTGGTCATGTGGGTACCATCATAACGTATGATACAACGATTGGATTGATCGGAAAACCATATAAATCCAAATTTATCCCTTGTCATCGCATTGATTTTTCCCAGGGAGATTCCATTTGTACCAATGAAAGGGGTGAATTTTACCTGCCTGACTTGGGCTGATGTTTGAAGGGAAAGAAGAAGTATGGCAAATAGTGCATACTTGCCCAGCAAGGAGATCATATCAGGTTAGTTTGGGGTAATTAAATATAATCAAAAACCTTTAGCCCTGCCGTTTGCCGGTTTATTTTTGAAGAACAAGTTCAATTTAATTGGCCCTCATAATATGCTTCAGACAGGCAGCTGAATTTGAATAGAAGTGCCCTCTCCGTCTACGCTGTATGCTGTTAGTTCTCCGCCATGCGCTTTGATAATGTCATAACTGAGCGACAGTCCAAGCCCTGTTCCCTGCCCTGTTGGTTTGGTGGTAAAAAACGGTTGAAATATCTTTTTCAATGCATGATCAGGAATGCCATTCCCATTATCTTTTATAGAAATAATTACGGATTGCGGATTGCGGATGCCGGATTCTTTTTCGCCACTTACTTTTGTAGTCACTGTTACTTTTGGTTCGTAGCCGTTTTGTTCCCTGCTTGCCCTTTCTGACACTGCATAAAAGGCATTGTTGTATATATTCAGCAACACACGTCCAATGTCCTGCGGTATGATACTTATCAAATCAATATGCCGGTCAAAGTCCGTTAGAATGGATATACTATCAGGATTTCCTTTTGCGGTAAAACCATGATATGCCAACCTCAAATACTCATCAACCAGGGCATTTAGGTTTGTTGGCTGCATAATACTATTGCCTCTCTGACTATGTTGCAACATCCCTTTGACAATCGCATCAGCACGCTTGCCATGGAGGTTTATTTTTTCCTGGTTTTGAATAACATTTTCTGCAATACTGCTAACATCGATAAAATTTCCTTTACTGATCTCATCTTTCATTTCCAGGAGAAGTTCCTTATTCAATTCGGAAAAATTATTGACAAAATTTAATGGATTTTGAATCTCATGCGCAATGCCTGCCGTAAGTTCACCTAATGAGGCCATTTTTTCAGACTGGATAAGTTGGGCCTGCGCAGCACGGAGTTGATCGTATGTTTTCGTTATCTTTTTATTTTGTTCATCCAAAAGTTCATTTTGTACCAGTATTTTCTTTCTCCTTGCATCGATATTCCGAAAGACAAGGAATGCTGCCAGCAAAATGAGGATGGAAATACCGATCAATACATTTTTCAGCAACCTTTCCTGTTTGTATAATTTTTCCTGCAATGCTTTCTGAACTGAGACTGCCGCTAACCTTGTCTGAACTTTTTCGATTTCGGCGCTTGTTTCGAAATAGGCAAGTTTATTCTGGTAATTCCGGTTGGTAACTGAGTCCAAAATACCATGCTGGATTTTCAAAAATGAAAGTGCTTTCTCAACATTTCCTTGCTGTTCAAATAACGTCGATAGAATCCCTGCCGATTCAGCGAGAGTAAGTTTATTGATAGGTCCAGCAAGTGAATAGGATTTATAACACATTGATATTGCTTCCGAAAATTTACCTTTTAATTGCAGGATCCTGGCTATTCCAGCCATCGCCTTGGCCTGCCTGTCTTCCCTGGTATTTGTACCAGGATTATTTATAACCTGCTGAAAATATCGTTCCGACTTGTCGAGCTCACCCTTTATCAGGTACAGGCGTGCAACTAATAAATCGTCAGGATACTTATTGACCAAGGTTTTCCCGGGCAATAAATATTCTGCTGCACTGTCAAGTTTACCAGTCTGCAAGTAGGCATTACCCATCACGTTATAAGCCATTGCAGGCGGATCTATTTTCTTGTCATGGGAATGATTAATTCCCTCCTGGTAATATTTAATGGCGGTCTCCGGCTGACCCCCCGCCAGAAAAATATTGCCTACGTTCAGGTATGAAAAAACAATACCAAAGTCATCATTGGTCGTTTTCCTGATCATCAGTCCCTGCAGCGTATAATCAATTGCCTTACTAAAATCACCCATATACTGGTATACAATACCGATGTAATTCAATACGGCTGCTTCTCCTTTTTTATCGCCGAGTTTACGGTATAAAATGAGGGAAGAATCGTAAAAAGATAAGGACAGCGGATAATTACCCGCATATGTCCAAAAAGAACCAAGGTTATTGTAGGCGTCGGCGATACCTTTTTTTTCACCCGTTGACTTATATAAAAATATTGCAGTATCCAGGTACGGTTGAATTTCCTCCGGCTTTTTTCCCTGGTACCATTTAGCAACTCCGATAATCCGGTTAGCTTCAGCCTTCCCTGAAATATTTCCGAGCCTTGAAGCTGTTCGCCTTGCTGAATCCGCATAAAAAACAGCACTATCATTTTTATTATTCCAGTATGATTTTGCCAGGGCATTTAATGCAGCAATCCTGCCTTCTTTTTGAGCCCCTGAGGAAATAGTCTTCAATAAGCTATCGCGCTGGCTGGAGGAATTCTGAGCGGCCGTAGAAACGCTGTTAATCAGGTTTATGAATAGAAGAATTATTATTTTCAAACGGGTGTGCTGTCGTTGTATGATATAAATGCTTACCATGAATAATGACTTCCAGTTCATCTAATCAATTAAAGCCAGGCTACACATAAAATCAGGGAATTGATACTGATCGCTCAACTTGGATGATCCGATAAAAGATACAACAACCGGGAGAATAAGCAAAATGGGAAATGGACATCTTATATCTTCTTGGTACTCGTAAATACAAATCCGCTCTACCGAAAAGACAAAAAACAACCCAGTCCCTGCTCTGACAGCAATTCATCACCAGAACAGGTTTATCCCCGCGACTGACAACTAACCTCGTCAGCTAATTGTTTAACTTGTTCCAAAAATAGTTTAACTTAAAGTAAACAATCCCTCTATGCTAAAAGGAAAGACGTTCTCCACCCGGGGAGCAATCATCACTTTTTGCCTGGGTCTTTCATTAAGTTCTTTTAGTCAAAGAACATCAATCAGGGGATTTATGGATGTGTTTGCTTCGTATCAAGACAAAAAGACTTCCTTTGGCCTGGGCGAACAGGACCTTTTTATTACTTCGGAACTGAACGACCGACTTACTTTTCTAGGAGAAACAGTGTTTAAATTTTCGCCGAACTCGCCCACCCAGTTTGATGTGAGTATAGAGCGTGTTGTAATTAAATACAATATAACCGGAAACCATAACCTGCTTTTTGGAAAACACCATACGCCCATTAATTACTGGAATGACACCTATCACCACGGCAGGGTCTACTTCCCTACCATTGAAAGACCACTTCTCTTTTCTTCCCAGATGATTCCGCTGCATACGACAGGCTTCAGCTTACAGGGACACGATCTCGGCGCGATTAAATTCGGATATGATCTGATGTTTGGAAACGGAATAGGTTCAGGTGAAGTAAAAGACAACGACAAATACAAATCGCTTACAGTCGCAATTCATATCAAACCGGCCGACAGGTTAAGAATCGGCGCTTCTTATTACCATGACAATATTTCACCAGGAGCAACTGTGCATGGAACCATCAATAAATGGAAAGTTAACCAAAGCCTGATTTCTGGTTCCATTGCCTATTTCGGAAATAAGGTGGAACTACTTACTGAAAGTACACTAGCGATTAATACGACTGACACTACAGGTTCGCAAACTTCAATTGGCACTTACCTGTATGCTGGAATTAAAGCAACGGAAAAATTTATTCCCTATATCCGGATCGATAACCTGCACTACCAGGAAGAAGAAGTATTTTACCATAATGACAATACTACTTCATTTGTAGGCGGATTCAGGTACCAGATCAATTACCTGGCAGTGGTTAAGTTGGAATATCAATATCAGCAATCAGCAATGGAGGGGAACCTGAACAAAGTAACTGTACAATTCGCAATAGGATTTTAAAGTTGTATTTACTTATGATATTGCTACAACAATATTCTGGAATTAAGATCAGGAAAATACTTTACATTTTCTTGTTTTTTTTCGTTGTTTCAACTGCACGCTCCCAGGACAGCACCTTAACCGTTATCAGTCACCGGAAGGGTGCACCGCCCGAGATGAAAATGTCAGAATTGATTTCTGTATTCCTGGGTGAAAAAGAAAGGTGGAGTGATGGAACGAAAATCACTATTGTTTTGATGAAAACCACAACTCCTGTTGGTAAGGAAACCTGCAGGAAAGTATATGCAAGGACTGGAAACAGTGTATTACAGTACTGGAATTTACAATCCTTTGCCGGCAAGACCCAGTTACCCATGATGTTTAATTCGACGGATGAACTGGAAGCTTTCGTAGCACAAAATCCCGGCGCGATTGGTATAATAGATAAGGCATCATCCATTCCTGAGACCAAAACGGTTATGATAGGCGGAAAAAAATATTTTTGACATTTTCATTAGTATCCGTAGCTGTTCAATATCGTTTAATGTGATTGAATATCCACATTAGTTTATAAATAGTATTCATGCTTAATAATCTCCGCATCAAACTAAAAACTAAAATTTGGGTAACGGTGATGAGCATTGTACTGTTGTTCTCCTTTTTCCTCCTTTTTTATTTCCCAGCGCAGCAGGGCAGGTATATGATCAAAAGTTATAATAATGAAGTACAAAACCTTGCCAACACGGTGGCCGTTGGCGTAGAGATTTCTATTCAGGAACAAAATTTTAAGGGAATAAAGGACCAGATTGAAATTGTAAAAAATGATCCGCGCTTGGCTTATGTACAATTGTTGGAGCAAGATACTTTATGGAATAAGGGGAATAATTCATTCAGTCTGCGCGATTCTGTATTGAAGACATACCCTGAAACCATTACTTCATCCGGGTTAATCTCAGCCGGCGATTCCCTGATCGTCAAAAGGGCTTCCCTGAATACCTTATTGATGAATGGAAATGGAGTTATCCTCCTGGCCTTTAAAACCAAAGAAATTGTTGAGGTTAAAAATAACATGAGGAGGATTTCACTCCTGGTTAGTGGAGTT
>JANMMA010000425.1:0-6671 GCA_031372815.1 Sphingobacteriales bacterium | reverse complement strand
TTTTTCATTAAAAGTGGCACATCATAAATAGTATTGTGGCTAACTGTTATATCCATCGCCATGCTGTCGATAGCTAATGGTGTATACAGACTTTGGGTGGGATCAGAAATTGTAGTACCTATAAGTTTGTCTGCCGCAATTGGCGCATACGTTATTGTCAACTCATGGAATACGATTTATTCTCAATTCCTTAACGGTGTGGGTAAAGTAAAACTTCAATTGTACTATGGACTTGGTGGTGCGTTGCTGAATATTCCTCTTGCCGTTTACATGGGATATCAGTTTGGAATTGCAGGGGTTATTTGTTCCAGTGTATTATTAACCAGTGTGAATATGGTATGCGGATATGTGCAATATCATAAAATAATTAATAATTCAGCAACCGGAATATGGTCTAAATGAGAATACTTAAACACTTGATAAATTAATGGCAAAAATTGTTCAGATACAGTTTTCCATTGAATCAGGAGCACGTTCTGCTATAAGACTGCAACATGCCCTGCAAACTACCAACATTTCATCGAGTATCATTTCGTTGCAAAGAAGTTCCCGCGACATGCATAATGTTTTTTTCCTTGGCAAAATAGCGACGCTTACTTCACGATTAGATGAAAAAGTTCAGGCCTCACTGGTAAAGTATAATAAAAGAGAATTTGGCTTGTTTTCTTATCCTATTCTTGGAACAGATATTTCAAAACATCCTCAGATAGTGGAGTCGGATATCATATACATTCACTGGGCTTTGGGAGGTTTTCTGAATTTTAATAGTCTTGACAGGATTGCTGCACTGGGCAAGCCTGTAGTTATAGTACTTCATGATATGTGGTCATTTACGGGCGGATGCCATTACAGTTTTACCTGTGAAAAGTATAAAACAGGGTGTAATAACTGCCAGATGTTTTCCGGAAAGTCGACCAATGATCCTTCAGTAAAAGAATTCAGAAAAAAAACAACATTGTATTCCAGATACAAGAATTTGTTTTTTGTGGCGCCAAGCCGCTGGATTTATAATTGCGCAAAAGAGGCATTACTTACAAAAGACAGATCTATTTTTTATATTCCTAATGTACTTGACACCAGGCTTTTCAAACCGTTTGACAAAAGTATAGCTAAGAAAATTCTCAACCTTGATGATCAGAAACCTGTGATTGCATTTGGGGCTGTATCAGTTGACAGTCCTTATAAGGGATGGAAGTATTTACAGGAAGCACTGGAACTCTTAAAGCGTAATGGAGACTATGATGATGTCCAGGTATTGATTTTCGGTAGTGGTGGAAATGACAGTATTGCCAGCAGTATTCCTTTTAAAACCAAGTTCATGGGCTTCCTTATGGATGAATATTCCACTATGCTGGTATATAATGCTGCAGATGTTTTTATTGCGCCATCATTAGCCGATAACCAGCCCACAACTGTACAGGAAAGCCTTTGCTGCGGTACCGCGGTGGTGGGTTTTAATGTGGGTGGAATACCTGACATGTTGGACCATAAGGTTAATGGCTTTATAGCGAATTACCGAAGTGCCGAGGATCTTTGCAACGGCATAATTTACTGCCTCGCAAACAAAGTGAAAGGCAAAATGCTACATCAGTTTGAACCTGCATTAATTGTACAAAAACATATTGAATTACATGATTATATAGTAAAGCAAACCGTAAGTTAACACTCATAATAATTTATTAAGCACAAACAAAAACCAATGATAGTATTAGGCGTTCATAAGGGACATGATTCTTCGGCAGCTATTGTAATTGATGGAAAGGTTATCGCAGATGTCCAGGAAGAAAGATTTTCGCGCGTCAAACATTCAGCGAATCCACCGTTAAAATCAATTGATTTTTGTTTGAAACAGGCAGGGTTAAAAAGTATCAACGATGTTGACTATATAAGTTCGTCGTGGGAATCCGCACCAAAAGAATTAAGTGCAATTTTTGATCTTGACAATTCGAGAGCTGAGGATTTCGCCATTCAACTGGGTAAAAAGATATTGGGAAAATCAACAGAGACATATAAGTTGAGGTTACCCATATTTTATCCCGACTATAAGCTTAAGGACAAGTCAAAATTCAGGAATAACAATCACCACCTGGCACATGCTGCAAGTGCATATTTCACGCGTAAGAATAGTGAGAAGACGTTAATTTTTACGATTGACGGGGCAGGTGATGAGATCTGCACATCAATCTGGATGGGCGAGGGTAATAAAATTGAATTGTTGAAGAGTTATTACCGTGAAGCGTCTATCGGATGGGCCTATAGTGTGGTCACAGAAGGATTGCACTGGATACATGGTGATGGTGAGGGCAAAACGATGGGTTTGGCACCTTATGGTGACTATACCAAATGCTCCGGTGTGCTTGATAAATATTTCCCGGTCTTCGAAAATGAGAATCTGGTGCGAAAGTCTTCATTGGGAGAATGTTTCTTCTGGAGTGAAAGCGGATCAAATCAATTTCATTTTGAAGAAGCTTGTGAAGTAGAAAAACTGATAAAGCAATATGGCCGTGAGGATATCGCTGCGGAAGCACAACGCAAGCTGGAAGAATGTGTTATGAACCTGGTGTTCGGATGGATAAAAAAGACGGGCGTGAAAAATATTGCGTTTGCCGGTGGTGTCATGTTAAATGTGAAGCTCAACCAGCGTATGTGGAATAACCGCGGTGACCTCATTGTGGATCAGCATGTTTATCCTAATCCTGGCGATTCGGGACTTGCCGTTGGCGCTGCATTGCTCGAATATTACCGACATAACGATTTTCATGGTTATGATTTTAATCATTTATACCTCGGCCCTGAATATAGTAACGAGGAAATTGAAGCTATTCTGAAGATCCGTAAATTAAAGTACACTTTCCTTGAAAATCCGTCTTTGAAGGCAGCCGAATTATTGGCTGAGAATAAAATAATAGCTTGGTTCCAGGGAAGAATGGAGAGTGGCCCGAGGGCGTTAGGCAATAGGTCAATATTGATGAGTCCGTTGAAAGCTGAAAACAAGGATGCTATCAACGCCTGGGTCAAATTCAGGGAAGGTTTCCGGCCATTTTGCCCTTCGTTAACATATGAAAGTGCCAGTACTTACCTGAAAGATTTCAAAGATGAATTTTTCATGATCACCTCATTTGATATTAAAGAGGAAAAGAGACATGCAATTCCTGCCGTTGTTCATGTTGATGGCACCGTGCGCCCACAGATGGTCCAGAAAGAAACAAACCCAAGATATTGGGAATTGATTAATGAATTTGGGAGGCTTACAGGGGAAAGTATTGTACTCAATTCATCGTTCAATGTAATGGGTGAATCCATTGTGAACAATCCCAAGGAAGCCATACGGTGTTTTTATGATTCTGGAATAGATGCGCTGTTTATAGGTAACTACTATGTTTCAAAATAGTCAGCTGATTAAAAGGCGAACAAGTATTGGAGCGAGGGCTGACAGTCTGATAGCTTTGTCAGGAAAAATGACCACCGGGCTGAATTTATTCTGGTATGGGTTCATCATTTATACTACATTCTTCGGACTTTCTACAATTTCCGACGCTTTTGTCAGTGCTTCATTATGCCAGGGATTTCAGGTGCTTGGGCTAGTTCTATGCATTGTTGGAGGGGTAATGACATTCAAATTTAAATTTGACGATAAATACCTAAGCTCAGTGTATAGTGTATATATGGCATACTCCATGATCATTGTATTAAGAGGGGGAGCGTATGATATGGTCACTATTAAGAAGATGCTTTTCAGTGTTGGACTCGGGGCGCTGCCTTATTTTGCGCCATTGGTCATGCTATGGCCAAGAAATTTTATTGTCTATAAAAAGATGATCAATATACTGATCGTTTGTGGAGTGCTTTTTATACTTTTCACTGCAGTATTTTGGAACATTGTGCATGATCCAAACAGACTGAGTCTGACCAGCCAGTCATTTGCTGATGTATTCATATCCTTACTTGCCCTTCCGCTGAGTTATATTTTTCTGACATACCTGTATCATCAAAAGGGAAAAGAAATGTTTGGTATAGGCAAGAAAAATTTATTTGCCCTCTTTGTCATGATTCTTGCGTTATACCTTGCTATTTACAGGGCACGGCGCGGAGCCATTTTTATGCTAGGCAGTTCTTTGGCGGTTGCGGGAATGTTATATTTTATTTTCTCAAAAAACAGGGTGATGACAATCTTTATGTCAATCCTGGTTTTTAGTGGGGCGGCATTATTTTTTGTAGGCAGGCAAATGCCTTCCATGTTTAGCTTCGTGATGGAAAGAGGAGATGAAGATACCAGGTCAGGGGTGGAACAGTACATGTCGGCGGATATGTCCAGAATGGATTGGTTTTTTGGTAAGGGCATACATGGGGAGTATTTCTGTCCCATCGTTGTCACCGTAGATGATGCCTCAGGTTACCGTGATGTCATAGAGACCGGCTTTCTGCAAATACTTCTCAAAGGCGGATATACCAGTTTATTGTTATTGCTGATGATCCTTGTGCCTGCGATCTACAGAGGCCTTTTTAAATCGTCGAATTTATTGGCGAAAGCGTCGGCCGTTTATATCCTTTTATGGCTGGCATTTTGTTATCCTTCTGTCGTTGTTGGATTTATGATTCATTATATAGTCCTATGGGTAGCTGTAGGTATATGCTACTCTGAACAAATACGAAACCTTCCCGACAGTACTATAAAGTATTATTTGCAAAAATGAGTGCTCAATCATCCCCGGCCATTGACGTAAAATTTCCTAAGGTGTTGATTGTTGGACAATCATTCAATAAGAAAAGTGGCGGTGGTATCACGATGTCTAATCTATTCAAGGGTTGGCCCAAAGACCGGATAGCTGTAGCCAGTAGTGAAAACCTTAGTGCTGATATAGATACATCAGTTTGTGAAATATACTATCAACTGGGATACGGCAATAAACTTCATCCATTTCCACTTAATGTGATTTTGCCCAGGATCGTATGCGGCCCGATAGCATTACATGGCGACAATATTAACGGCAATCCCCTGGTGGCTAAACAGGCAGGTAAATACGGTGCTATTTATGATCGTCTTCGTCGTATCCTGAAGTTTTTTGGACTGTATAACCTATTATATACCTTAAAGCTAACGCCAGACTTTGCTATATGGCTAAAAGCGTATAATCCTGATATTGTCTATTCTCAATTGTCCACCCTGGAACTAATCAGGTTTGTAGGTAGAATACAATCGGAAACAAGCAAACCTGTTGCAATTCATATGATGGACGACTGGCCGTCGACCATTGAAAAGCCTGGTTTACTGTATGCTTATTGGAAAGAAAAGACTGATCGTGAATTCCGTTTGTTGATCAATAGATCTTCGGTGTTATTGTCTATCAGTCAGGAAATGTCTGATGAATACGGGAAAAGATATGGACTTGACTTTAAAGCTTTTCATAATCCCATAGACCTGGAGTTCTGGAAGAGCCATCAAAGAACCTGCTATAGCTTATCTGACGAGCCCGCCATATTATATGCGGGACGTATAGGAGCCGGGATAGAAAGTTCACTTGAATCAATTGCAAAGGCCGTAGAGCTGGTCAATATCAAAACCGGAATGTCAATAAAATTTATACTGCAAACAGAATCAAAACCCGGATGGATGGAACAATATCCCGGTGTACACCACCGTTCGCAGGTTTCATACGCAGATTTGCCGCGTATGTTCAGCGCGGCTGATATGCTGGTGCTTCCCTATGATTTTTCCATGGAATCAATCAAATTTATTCAGTTTTCGATGCCCACGAAAGCGCCGGAATATATGATTAGCGGAACACCCATACTGGTATGTGCACCTTCCGAGACAGCTATTGTAAAAAATGCGCAAAAAAATAAGTGGGCCAAAATTGTTACCGAGAACAATATTGAGAAACTCTCGTTGGCGATTAGCGAACTGATACAAAATATGGAAGAACGGAAGCATATTGCACAAAATGCAATTGTATTTTCGGAGCGTTGCTTCGATGCGCAAAAGGTGAGGGTTTCATTCAGAGATTCGTTATCAGACTTTAAATCACTTGAGATCAACTATTAAACCTATATTTTTAAACTGTTATTATGAAAAAGAACACTGCTTTAGTATGCGGCGCTGGTGGATTTATCGGGAGCCATCTTGTAAAAAGGCTAAAAAAAGATGGTTACTGGGTTCGTGGTGTTGATTTGAAGTATCCTGAATTTTCACAAACTGCAGCGGATGAATTTATTGTAGGGGACCTTACTGATGCGGGTCTGTGCAAACTGATCATGCAGGGCCAGATCGATGAAGTTTACCAACTGGCTGCCGACATGGGCGGCGCAGGTTACATTTTCACCTGCGAGAATGATGCCTATGTGATGCATAATTCTGCAACGATCAATTTAAATATTCTGGATGCTATGCACAAGTCAGGAGTAAAGAAAGTATTTTACTCATCATCTGCCTGTATGTATCCGGAATACAATCAACTTGACCCCGATAACCCGAAATGTAGCGAAGAATCAGCCTATCCTGCGGCTCCTGACAGTGAATACGGATGGGAAAAATTGTTCAGCGAAAGGTTATACTTAGCCTATCATAGAAATCATGGAATTGATGTGCATATTGCCCGGTTTCATAATATTTTTGGCCCAGAGGGTACCTGGAGGGGCGGAAAGGAAAAGTCTCCTGCAGCGCTCTGTCGTAA
>JANMMA010000408.1:0-6126 GCA_031372815.1 Sphingobacteriales bacterium | reverse complement strand
CACTCCATCACAAAGGGCTTAATATGCTGTTGTGCAAAATCCCGCGCCGTATGACTTACCTGAAGGGTAATTTCCTGTTGCTGAAAATCCATAGTTTGTAATTCAACCGGCAAGATAATAAAATACTAACAGATGTTAGTTTTGTGTGTTGCATATTCACTGTTTTTGTATACCTCCCTGATCTACATCGATATAAGGTCGGATCTTTTCGAGCCACTCCCTGGTTAAAATGTCTATTCCAAGCAGGTCATCAGCGTTACTAAACGTTCCGTGTTGCTTGCGATACTGTATAATGGCCCGGGCTTCGAGGTATTGGATATACGGATGTGCATTAAGTGAATCGAATTCCAAACTGTTTATATTGATCTTCCTCAATTCGCCGGATGCTATTTTTAAATATGGCAGAATAATTTGAAAAACAGAATCCTGAAGTCCGTATACTTCGCCCACCTGCATAATGTTATAAAATCCTCCCAACTTTTCCCTGAACTGTACGATGCGCAGTGCCAGTTTACTGCCAATACCGGGCAGGGCAATGAATAAACTTGTATCTGCTGTATTGATATCAAATGCAACGTAGGTTTTCCTCTGATAACTGGTTGTCGAACCTCGCCTTTTGCTATTTTCAACAGCTTGTCCATTGACATTTTGTGAATTAAATCTATAGTTATTTGCTGAGCTTGGTTCATTAACACTTCGCCCGTATGTTCCATGGTTGTTTGCTAAACGTGTTTCATTACTACTTCGACCATATGTTCCATACCTGTTTACTGAGCGTGGCTCACTATAACTCCTCCCATTTGTTCTATTACCAGTTCCCGAACGATGTTCATAGCCGCTTCCATTCAGGTCATAGCGTGCCCGGGATGGGTAGGCGTTAGTGTTAGGTTGATAGTCTACTTGTGCATACGGCAACAACCTTTCTACTTCATCCGGCCGAAGGCCGTAAATTTTCTCTAAATCCTTTGATGCCCGGAATCGGCCGCCTTTGGACAAATAATTTCTTATGGTCGCTATTGTCTTTTGCCTTAAACCCAGTTTTTGCCAACCCGCATCGTCAATGGTGTTGGGATCAAAGGGAAACAATTCAAAAATTTTTATGGTTCCCGAATCCCCGACTGTCCCTGTCCTGGTTTTTCTGAAACTGTCTGCCCTGCTCAATACCTCGTTAGGAAGTTCGCTTCCCCTACCAAACACAATGGGCAACAACCATATAGCAGCGATCAGCACCAACAATACGGTTAGTCCAAGCCTTTCTTTGCGACTGAACACCAGGTATTGCATTATCCATTCCTTCATCTTTTATACAAAATTGCCTTGAATGTCCTGAATCGTAAAGGTGATTACAACCGCCTGCATGGATTTTTTAACGACCAAGGTGGAAGGAAAACTAGCGCACTAGAATAGCCTCAAACAAATAACAACCACTTGTATGGATTTACAACGACCAACATAAAAAGAAAAACTAGAGTTCAAGAATCAGCCCATCATGCGCAAGGAAAATTCCTTCCGGAAGTTCCTTCGATATTTCTTCATGAAGTCCGAGCTGATGTGAAATATGGGTAAAGTAAGCACGGGGAATGCCCAGCTCCTGCACAAGTTCAATGGCTTCCTGCAGGTTAAAGTGTGAAATGTGTTTTTCTTTTCTGAGTGCATTGATGACGACCACTTCAGAGCCTTTTACCTTTTCTTTAGAAGCCTCATCCAGCCTGTTAGCGTCTGTTATATAGGTGAACTTTCCGAAACGGAAACCTAGTACAGGCATTTTCATGTGCCACACTTCCACAGGCAGTATTTCCATATCTCCAATTGTGAAAGGATGATCATCAATCGATATCATTTTAATCTCGGGGATACCAGGATACTTATGTTCTGCGAATGCATAGTAAAAGTCCCTCCTCAAAGCTTCCTCTGTCAGGTAGTTTGCATAGAGTTCCATGGGTCTCTGGGAAAAAAAATTAAACGCCCGGATATCGTCCAGGCCGGCAATATGATCTTTATGGGGATGGGTAAAAATCACCGCATCAAGATGCCCGGTTGCCGTCCTCAGCATCTGGTATCGGAAATCAGGGGTTGTATCAATTACGATTTTTTTCTGTGGGGAAGTGATCATAACAGAACTGCGTAACCGATTATCGCGGGGGTCATCTGAAGTACACACCTGGCAACTGCATCCGATCATGGGAACACCACTGCTGGTTCCTGTTCCAAGGAAATTAATATGTAATGGAGGATAGGTCACGTTGGAAATATGATTCGGTCAATGCTTGATACTGCGTTCTTCTAAAGGTAAGCCTTAAGCAGAGTGAAAATTTTATGCCAGTAGAAAATTCATTAACCAGGTTAACCAGAGACGTTAATCCCTTTCCAGTTCAACGCGTGCGATGATCTCTTCGTAAAGTTTGCGGTTATCCGGGGAGAGGTGATCAGCCTTGATATCCAGTATAGGCACAATATCAATCAGTGTATTGATCCGTCCTTCAATCTGAAGGAATTTATTAAGCACCACTACCCTCTTCTGCTCCAGAATGCAGTAACCGCTTTGAAAGGTTCCCCTTTCATTGCGAAGGATATATCCCGCCTCTTCAATAAGCTTTTCAATTTTGGCAAGGGTGGCAGGATTAAACCGAATACTCATACAGTCACGTTTTCACAAAGGTAACCATCCCTTGTTGGGCGATGAATGAAGGTTCGTTAAACTTTTCTACATTCACGGTTTTAAATGTGAATAATATTGGCAGCAGAATATGATGTGGTCATTGCGGGAGCAGGTTATGCCGGATTGACCGCTGCAAGATTACTTAAAAACGCAGGCAGACTTGTACTGGTCCTGGAAGCCCGCGACCGTGTTGGCGGGAGGGTTCATACCCGCCACCTGGATGATCATCATTATGTAGACCTTGGTGCCCAATGGATTGGACCATCACAGGACAAGATGTATGCATTGCTAAAGGAATTTGACATATCTACTTTTCATACTTATGATGAAGGCAAAAGCCAGCTATACTGGGCAGGAAAATTAAAACAATATAAAGGCCTCATTCCGCCACTGCCAGTGTATTCTTTATTGAGCCTGGACGCGGGAATTAAAAAAATGAATAAGCTTTCTGCTTCCATTAATGTGGATCAACCATGGGCCTCACCTGGAGCTGATCATTGGGACAGCATGACCTTGCAAGGCTGGATGGAAAAGCAAATGCGCAGCCGTAAAGCGCGGGAACTATTCGGACTGGCGGCAGAAGCAATCTTTGCTGTTCACCCCTCGGAATTGTCAATGTTGTTCGCGCTTTTCTATACAAAGTCGGGCCGCGATTTTGATACACTAATGAATATCAGGAATGGCGCACAACAGGAAAGGATCCAGGGCGGGGCCGACCTGCCGGCAAAAAAAATGGCAGCCGACCTGCAAGATGAAATTCGTTTATCCAATCCTGTAAGGGTAGTAGATAAGGTTGCAGATGGACTTAAGATAACCAGCGGTGGTTTCTCGGTGACCTGTAAAAAACTTATCCTTGCGATACCTCCGTTAATGAATGCCAGCATACAATTTAATGCGGACATCCCGTCGAACCGTTACCAGCTTTGGCAAAGGATGCCTATGGGATCAGTTTGGAAGTGTTATGCTATCTATCCCACACCCTTTTGGAGACAAAAAGGATTAAATGGTCTCGTGGCTTCAAATGACGGGCATTCCCGCCTGATTTTCGACAATTCACCGGCTGATGGAAGCAGGGGAATACTGATGGGGTTTGTATTGGCCGACAAGGCCCGTGAATTTAGCGGATTAAGTGAACCAGAAAGAAGACAATCCATCCTGGGGTCATTCCAAAAATATTTTGGCGATCTGGCTTCTTCGCCAATAACGTATATTGACCAAAGCTGGACAGAAGAGCCCTGGAGCAGGGGTTGTTATACCGGAATCATGGCACCCCACACTATGCAAAGTTTCGGTCATCTGCTTAGGAAGCCAGAAGGTAATATTCATTTTGCAGGGACTGAGACATCAACGATCTGGAATGGCTATATGGAAGGCGCAGTCCGATCTGGTGAAAGGGCTGCCAAAGAAGTGTTGGAACTTATATAATGTAAAATGAAGCCGGTGTAATCAGGCAAAAACTTATCGAAGGATGTCTTGAAAAGTTTATAACGTAAAATCAAAACCGGTGCAATCAGGCAAAAGCATATCGAAGGATGTGTTGTAAAGTTTATAACGTAACAACGAACATGAAGAAAGTAATCAGTATAATTTCTACCCTTATATTAGTGCTTATTGGCAGCTATTTTCTATGGTCAAGCCTGGGAAGAACACCGCCCCCGGTAGATGTACAGTTGCATCTCGACAGCAGCTACGTCCTCAATGTTGATTCAGGAAAAGGAAACGTGGTTGGCATAAACACTTATATGACTCCGGATGATTATTCGACCATCGAACACTTTATCGGCAAGTTGGATGGATACCTGAGCAACTGCAATGAAAAAGGATGGCTGAACGAAAAAACTACGGTGATATTTCCTGAATATATAGGATCGTGGCTGGTGCTGGAAGGGGAGAAAAACAGTGCTTACAAAGCAGCAACAGTCGACAAAGCATTACGCGGTTTCGTGCTATCAAATTTCTTTTCGTACATCCATGCGTGGTTCATGGCCCCCGATGAAGCACAAGACAAAGTGAAACATTCCGTTTTTTCTACTAAAGGACAGAGAATGGCAACACTCTATACGAGGTCGTTCAGCAGGCTGGCAAAAAAATACAAAGTCACCATTATTGGCGGCTCCATACTATTGCCAAATCCTGAAGTGTATCGCAATGAAATCATCACCCATAAAGGTTCACTGGAAAACGTTACAGCTGTTTTTAATCCTGATGGATCGATGCAACCGAAGCTATCGCGAAAAGCTTTTCCTATTGCCGACGAATTGCCTTTTGTGAAAAAATGTCCCCCATCCGAAATACCCGTTTATTCCTTACCGCTAGGTAAAACTGCTGTGATGATCTGCGCCGATTCCTGGTATCCTGAGTCATATAAAACGGTAGACCAGGACGGACTTGAATTGATTGCTGTGCCATCGTATACTACGGTGGATCATTCAATGAAGTCGGACTGGGTGGGATATAGTGGCTTTAACGAACCGGATGATGTTGACACTATAGACATTGGAAAGATAACGCTGCGCGATGCGTGGCTGAAGTATACCATGCCTTCAAGGATCAGCACCACCAGGGCCCGGTATGGTATGACGGTTAGTCTGCGAGGCAAATTATGGGATCTTGGGACCGATGGTGAACTAATCGTATACAATCGCGGAAAAGTATTTTGTCCGTCCCCGATGGAAGGCGCCTCGATTGTTAATCTGTGGATTAATTAGCAGCTCCTTCGAAGATTACGGATTACGGATTACGGATTGGCGAATTGGCGGATTGGCGAATTGGCGGATTGGCGAATTGGCGAATTGGCGGATTGGCGGATTGGCGAATTGGCGAATTGGCGAATTGGCGGATTGCATTTCCCAATTTCTACTTTCACATTAATCACATTTACCAATTACCACATTTAAATGCGCTGCATTTACTTGTACTTTCATATTAAACACATTTCCCAATTCCCACATTAACGCAAAGCGTTTCACTTGCTGCTCATCCGAATCACCGGAATGATCATTTCTTCCAATGATATTCCACCATGCTGAAAAGTATTCTTGTAGTAGTTGACGTAGTAATTATAGTTATTCGGATAACATAAAAAACCATCTTCCTTGGCAAAAATGAAAGAAGAATTTACCGCAGGTGATGGAAGCCCCGCATCTTTTGGTTCACGAACGGCCATCACGTCGCGGTTCTCGTAATTCAAGTTGCGACCATGCTTATACCTGAGGTTGGTAGTGGTTTGCTTATCTCCGATCACCTTAAACGGTGTCTTAACGCGTACGCTTCCATGGTCGGTCGACAAAATCAGGTTAAACTTTTTATCACTTATCTTTTTTAATGCCTGGTGCAATGGTGAATGGATGAACCAGCTTAAGGTTAGGCTCCTGTAACTGGCTTCATCACTGGCAAGTTCTTTTAGTACTTCCAGTTCCGTACGCGCATGGCTGAGCATGTCAACAAAATTGTACACAATGATACTC
>JANMMA010000375.1:0-9123 GCA_031372815.1 Sphingobacteriales bacterium | reverse complement strand
CGTTCGTCTTAAGTGTCTTGATCTTCTCTTTGTGAGCCACTCCGAATTTCTGTTCTTCATCGATCACCAGTAAACCGAGGTCCTTGAATTTAATATCTTTTCCGAGCAGCCCATGCGTACCGATGATGATATCCACCTTACATTCTTCAAGTTTTTTGAGGGTTTCTTTTTTCTGTTTAGTGCTTTTGAAGCGATTTATATAATCGACTGTAACCGGAAAATCCTTTAACCGTTCCAAAAAAGTTTTATAGTGTTGAAAGGCAAGGATCGTGGTAGGTACAAGGATAGCTGCCTGCTTGCCGTCAAGACAAGTTTTGAAAGCTGCACGTACAGCCACTTCTGTTTTTCCAAAGCCAACGTCACCACAGACCAGCCTGTCCATCGGGTGAGGCAGCTCCATGTCTTTCTTTACATCTGCCGTTGCCTTACTTTGATCTGGCGTGTCTTCATAAATAAATGAAGCCTCCAGCTCTATCTGCATATAGTTGTCTGGTGCATGGGCAAAACCGACCTGGCTTTTTCGCTGCGCATATAGTTTTATGAGATCAAAAGCAATTTCCTTGACCTTCGATTTTGTTTTTTCCTTCAGTTTCTGCCAGGTATCACTGCCAAGTTTATTGACCTTGGGAACGTGGCCTTCCTTTCCCGTATACTTTGATATCTTATGCAGAGAACTGATATTGACATAGAGAATATCACTGTCTTTGTAAAGTATCCTGACTGCTTCCTGGATTCTTCCATTAGATTCAATTTTTTGCAGCCCGCTGAAAACACCTACACCATGGTCAATATGCACTACGAAATCACCTGGTTGTAATTCTCTAAGCGCACGAATGGTAAGGGCTTTATTTTTATTATACGCCTGCTTAACCTTATACTTATGATAACGCTGAAATATCTGGTGGTCTGTATAACAAACAACCTGCAGGTCATCATCGATAAAGCCTTCGTGTATAGACACAGGCACTGGCGTAAAAACAATTTCCGCTTTGAGGTCAGTAAAAATGGAATGCAGCCTTTCAAGTTGCTTGGGATTATCGGCAAACAGGAACAACGCATAGCGCTTTTTTTCCAGCATGGTGAGGTCCCTGATAAGCAGGTCGAATTGCCGGTTGAAAGCAGGTTGTGGTTTTGTATTAAAGACAATAGTATCCTCGGCAGCATATGCGTCTCTTGCCTTACCGGTCTCTGGTCCAAATTCTACGATGGTCCGATCCTTCAACAAGTTATTGACCGCAAATGCATCAGTGAAATCACTTCTGCTGACACTTGTTTTTTCCTGGGAGTCTTCATCAAGCTTTTCTGACTTTTCTTCAGATTGGCGGAGGAGGAATAGGTCAAGGTCCTCTTCCTGTGTAAGAAGTACTTCTGTCAGTATGTCCCGGTCCTTCACCCAAACGGCTGTGTTTGCAGGAAGAAATTCCAGTAGCGTAGTTTTTTCGCTATCATCAAAATGTGTTTCTACATTGGGTATAATGGTGACCTGCATTAATTTACGTTCGCTCAGCTGTGTTTCAGGATCAAATATCCTGATGGAGTCGACCTCATTACCGAATAATTCTATCCGGTAAGGTTTTTCATTGCCGAAAGAGTAAATATCTAGGATGCCGCCGCGCATCGCAAACTGTCCCGGCTCATATACAAAATCAGTGCGGTCGAACCCGTAGGAAACAAACTTGTCGAGCATGCCATCGATGTCGAGTGTATCATTTGTTTTTATGCGGATAATATTGCGCGATAGTGTTTCAGGCAATACCACTTTTTCCAGCAGGGCATCCGGATAGGTAATCATCACCCGCTTATTTCCTTCAACACTAAACCGGGTCAGGGTCTCCGTGCGCAACATGACATGGCTGGTGTTGAGCAATTTGAAATTCTTTCGGTTCTTAAATGAAGAGGGGAAATAGAATAGGTCGATGGCCTGTGTCAGGTTCTCCAGTGTATTATGAAAATAGGCGGCTTCCTCGGCGTCATCCAGAATGACCAGGTGGTTCATTTTTGCGGCAGATGGATGCTGGTAAACAGCACCCATGACAAACTGCGATGCGCTGCCTTGCAGTTTGGTAATCCTGGTGGAGGTAGGATGGGGCAAAGCAATCCTTTCCGCGATCGATCCGATCCGGGGATGACTTATGTATTTATCCATCAAAACCTGCAAATTCATCTGTCCACCAATACTTTAAAAGCTACCCAACCCTGAGGGCGCAAAGATAGTTTAAACCTTTGACCTGTTTAATACGTATTTAGGAGAGACATGGCATGTATTTATAGCATAAAAGAGTAAATTGCTAAACACAACGTTTTTGAAATGCAGAAATTAATTCTACCCGCCCTTATTTTTTTTATAGTTTCCGGGGTGTGGTTTTTAGCCGGCACACCAGAACCTATGCAATATGGCGAAAGTGAAGAAAATGAACTTAAGCCTGGTGCATCAGACCGATATGAATGGCGGCTGACCAAAGATCCGAAGACGGGTAAAATTCCGGATGGTATCAGGAAGCGGGAGCTGGCCTGGGTAAGAACCCAGTCTTCCCGCAGGCAATCGGGTATACAAAGTGAACTTGCCAACAATGTTTATCAGGCTGTTGGTCCGTCTGTAAATGGCGGCCGTGCCCGGGCATTCGCATTTGATGTGCGCTACAATGGCAGTTCCAACCGTGTAGTGTTATCAGGCGGAGTGAATGGTGGCATTTTCAGAAGCACTGACGGTGGTATAACCTGGACATTTGTGCACCCGTCAGATGAAATAAGAAGCGTAACCTGTATCGCACAAGATCCACGGCCCGGATCCCAGGACACCTGGTACGCGGGAACGGGAGAGGCCAATCAGACTGCTTCCTATCCCAACGCGAGCGTACTGGGCTTCGGGCTGTTTAAGTCTACCGATAACGGTGCCACCTGGGCTAAGTTACCTGCCACTGCAAATGGAACAGAATTTAACTTCGATAATTTTTTTGATTTTAACCACAACATCGCCGTCCATCCAACCACTGGTGATATTTACGTTGCAGGCACAGAGTCTATTTTACGGTCGCAAAATGGCGGTGCCAACTGGACGCTTATTTTACGTGGTACCACGCCTACAAATTTATACGGAGGCATAACCGACATACTCATCAATAAAGCAGGAACAAGGTTATATGCCGCTTTTACTGGCCGTAACCCAGACCGAGCTATTGCTGGTGTGTGGACCTCAACTACAGGTAACCCTGGCAGTTGGACGAGGGTCGCCGGTGGCTTACAAAATCAGCCCGACTCGGTGGCAGGATGGAAGCCATACAATTCCAGCCTGGACCCATTTCCGCCGAGTTCCGGTTGGGGAAGAATAGTCTTGGGCCTGTCTGCCAATGAAGACCTGCTTGTGTTAGTAAGCAATTCACAGAGGTCTGAAAACAGCGAACCTGAAGCTGACCTTTTCAGGGCCAATACAACCACTACACCTTTCACCTGGAGTGCGAACCTCGGCCCTAACCTGATTTCCCCTTACCAGGGATCAGATGGTCCGGAAGACAAATGGTTCAAAACATATACCGATGGTTACAATATGATCGTGGCAGGCCATCCCACCCAAAACAACGTGATCTATGTTGGCGGCGTATATCTATACAGGTCCACCGATGGTTTTCAAACAAGGGCCAACAGTGTACTGATTGGCGGGACAGATTTTAACGATCCTTCCACCACCTATGATGATCCGGAAGGCGTGTCACACGTTGATTACCATAATATAAAGTTTGATCCATCCAATCCAAACAGGATGATCACTGCATCAGATGGCGGCATAGTCATCACAAACAATAACCTCGCTGTAAAGCCCTCATGGGTAAACGGAAATAAAAACTTTCAAACGTTTCAGTATTATTTTGTGAGCATTGACCAGGTGCCTGGTACGCGGAATTATGTTGGCGGCGCCCAGGATAATGGAACAACCATACGCGACAGGTCGGGTTTTGCTACTAATATTTTTGGTCCGGTACTGCCAGACAGTAACGATCATTACATTTTTCCCTTTGGGGACGGCGGGCAGGCATTCATTCCACAAATCGCGGGCAATTATTACTTTTTCTTCTCTTCATACAATCATGCAGCTTTTAGACTAAGTACTGGCGCTAGTCCGGCATTTGCCCAGGTAACTCCACAGGAAGTAAGTACTGCCGAGGAATCCGGACCCACATACTATCATATCGATGAAGACAATAACAATATCATGTATTTCCCTTCAAGGGATACATTATTCAGAACAACCACTGCAGCGACGGTAACAAGAACGACCGGGTGGACCAGGCTTGCCAGTGTTGATGAGACGATCACTGGAGAAATCTTTGCCCTGGCCACAACTCGAAGCACGTACACACCAAACAGTATCCTGCTTATAGGTACAGATGCGGGAAAAATTTATCGCCTTACTGATCCGGCCAATGCCGGTCCTGCAGCAACGGTGACAGACATTACACCGGCAGGCATGTCGGCTAACTCGCTGGTCAAAGACATTTCCATCAATCCAAGAAATCAGGATACGGTAATAGCAGTAGTCTCTAACTATAACGTCAGTTCTATTTTTTGGACCGGAAATGCAACCGCTGCATCTCCGACCTGGCAGGTCATTGAGGGGAATCTTTCATTACCATCAGTACGCGCCTGTGAAGTGGTGGCTAAAAGCACCGGCATAGAATATTATGCAGGCACTTCCGTGGGTTTGTTTAGCGCTACTACTATTTCCGGCGCTTCCACAATTTGGACAAGGGAAACAGGCGGACCAGGAGGTATGATGAATACCAATATTATCAACTCCTTATCCTATCGTTGGTCCGACAATTACTTACTGGTAGGTACGCACGGTAATGGCATGTTTGTGGCAAATATCGGCAACGCATTTAATGTACCGACAGGTGTTAATGATCCTATAAGGGATGATAAAAACTTTATTGTCCGGGCATTTCCCACCATTACCAACGGCGTCCTGAATTATCAGGCCGGAAACCTGTTAACGATAAAAAGTATACAGGTGCAGGTGGTCAACCTTTCGGGACAGATCCTGTATAATCAATCGGCCGCTTATGGCAGTGGCAACCTGAACCTTTCCTCACTGCCCAGGGGAATGTATATCCTGACCATTACCAGTAACGATCGAAAATATCAGTTCACACGGAAGTTTAATAAAATGTAAAATAAAAGGGCTTCGGCCCTTTTTTTATGTAATTAAGGCAGTTCTCTCATCATCTACTTATGAAACAGATATTATCCTACGCACTTTGCATTATGTGCATTACATCATTTTCACAGCAGCGTGCCGACAAATTATATGCATTCTCACAAAATGTACACGGTGGCGTTTCTGCGTATAAGACCGATAGTTCCGGGAACGCAAAAAGGATTCCATCAGGACCCAATACCATGTATTTGATCTACCTCGAAACAACGCCGGGAAAAGAAGTCAAGGTCACAGAATTATTGATCAATGGGTTATTATACAATTTTTCCATTCAGGAAACTACAACTCCTGTAACCCGTAAAATACAACTCCCTGGCGATAAAATATCAGACACACTGGTGGCGGTAACGAACCAAAAAGTCTATAGAATTATTCATCATGATGTGATGGTCGGGCAGGTGAAGAATAGTACTATGGTAAAATACCCGGTAATTCTGCGCTACACTTTAAACGGCAAAAAATGTACCCGGAAATTAAAAGAAATCCAACATCTTCCCGATGTTATGAAGCAATAAAAGGATTGCCTTTTGATGTATCTTAACAAAAAAAATTAATGGCTGTTCAACCCTGGAGAAAAGGTATTGTAATACGCATACTGGAAGAAGCCCCTGCAACACTCAGATATTTTATCCAGGTCCCTGAACTCGAGCGTTTTGATTTTGAACCCGGACAATTTGTAACGCTTGATCTGCCGATAGGTGAAAAAACAGCAGACCGCTGGAGAAGTTATTCCATTGCTTCCTGGCCTGATGGATCAAATGTGTTTGAACTGGTAATTGTACTGGCTGAAGGCGGGAAGGGAACAGATTTCATTTTTAACAACGTTACGCAAGGGTCAGAAGTCAACTTTCGCGGAGCGCAGGGAAAATTTACGTTGCCGGAACATATAGACCGCGACCTTTTTTTAATCTGCACCGGTACGGGTATTGCACCCTTCAGAAGTATGGTTCACCATATCCTTAACAACAAACTTGCGCATCACCATATTCATTTGGTATTTGGTTGCCGGAAGAAATCCGATATCCTATATTATGAAGAACTGGTTGACCTTTCTCACCGGATAGAGAACTTTCACTACCACCCCACCCTTAGCCGTGAAGACTGGGAAGGAGAAAAAGGCTATGTGCATGTCATTTATGAAAAGCTTGTAGCAGATAAACCCCCAGCATATTTCTTTTTATGTGGATGGAAAAATATGATAACAGATGCACGGCATAAGTTGCATGCACTGGGTTATGACAAAAAAGACATTCATTTTGAATTATACGGATAACCTGATGTTTGTTATTTCCAAGGTTGTTGCTTTTTTTCTCAATCCGTTTGTCTGGATTGTCTTGTGCCTTATTGTTGCATGGCTTAAAAAAGATGCAAGGAGAAAAAAATTCTGGTTAAAGACATCCCTTGTAATATTTATCATTTTTTCCAACAGCTATATGCCAAAATATTTTTGGTACAAATACCAGGCTCCTTATACTGAACTGAAACCAGGAGAAAAATACAGCGCCGGGATATTACTTGGAGGGTTTGTGTCTTACGACGAAAATAACAAAAGGGCAGTTTTCAGCCAGGCCTCTGATCGCTTCATACAGGCGGCCAGGTTGTATAAACTCGGACACATCTCCAGGATACTGATAACCGGTGGAAATGCATTTCTTGTAAACGACCAGCAATATAATGAGGCAGATTTTGTAGTCAGAAATCTTGTTGAACTTGGAATTCCTTCCGGCGATATTATGGCCGAAAAAAAAGCCATAAATACTATTGAGAATGCGCTGTATACTGATAAAATTCTCGACTCCACACGCAGCCCGGAGCCATATTTACTAATCACTTCTGCCCTGCATATGCCCAGGGCAATAAGGGTCTTTGAAAACGAAGGCATGAAGATCAGGCCATATGCATGTGATTTCCATGTAACGGAAACGGATACTCGATTTACATGGCGCAGCCTGCTTCCCTCTGCCGGGTCATTTGAAATGTGGAACCTGCTATTCAAGGAGATTGTGGGTACGCTAAGCCTGACTCTAACACAGCGGAAACATTAGGACATCACTCAGCTGATCATGCGACTTTCTTAGGATTATAGAAACCGTTATCGACGGTATCAGCTAACACTTACGTTACGATTAAGCTTTACCTTATTCAATACGATCTGCCTAAGTTCACCTATGGAAACACGTTCCTGCAGCATGGTATCCCTGTGGCGTATAGTAACAGTATTGTCTTCCTTAGTCTGATGGTCTACCGTCACACAAAAAGGTGTACCCAATGCGTCCATTCTGCGATATCGTTTTCCGATGCTGTCTTTTTCCTCATAAAAACAATAGAAATCCTCCCTGCATTGGCTGATGATATCACGCGCGATTTCCGGCAATCCATCCTTTTTTGTCAGGGGTAAAACGGCCATTTTTATCGGCGCGAGTGTGGGTGGCAGGCGAAGTACGACTCTGCTATCTTCTAATCCATCTTCTTTTAGCCATTTCTCCTCTTTGTAGGCGTAGCATAGTGTTAAGAGGAACATCCGATCAAGTCCAATGGACGTTTCCACTACATACGGTACATAGTTTTGATTGATCTCTGTATCGAAATACTGCATTTTTTTACCACTGTATTTTTGGTGGCTGCTTAGGTCAAAATCTGTACGGGAATGTATGCCTTCAACTTCCTTCCAGCCAATGGGAAACTGAAATTCGATATCCACTGCCGCATCTGCATAATGCGCCAATTTCGTGTGGTCATGGAATCGGTAGCTTTCTTCCGGAAAGCCAAAAGACAAATGCCATTTCATGCGTTCAGACTTCCAGTAGTCGTACCATTCTTTTTGTGTACCGGGACGAATGAAAAACTGCATTTCCATTTGTTCAAATTCCCTCATTCTGAAAATGAACTGACGTGCCACTATTTCATTACGAAATGCCTTACCCACCTGGGCAATACCGAAAGGTATTTTCATGCGGGCGGTTTTCTGAACATTCAGAAAATTTACGAAAATTCCCTGGGCCGTTTCAGGTCTGAGGTAAATCTTATCGGAATCTTCGGCTACACTACCCAGTTGGGTTGAAAACATGAGGTTAAACTGGCGAACGTCGGTCCAATTCACTGTACCGCTAACGGGGCAGGGTATTTTTTCTGTTTCAATTAATTCTTTGATCCCATCAAGGTTGTTCGCTGCCAAAAGCGCGTCCATGGACGCCAGCATTTTTTCCGCTTTTTCCTGCTGCCCTTTCGTGGCTAAATCATCGGCAAAACCTTCAATCAGGTGATCCACCCTATATCGCTTCTGGCTGTCTTTATTATCGATCATCGGATCGCTGAAATTATCAATATGCCCCGATGCCTTCCAGGTAGTCGGGTGCATGAAAATGGCAGCATCGATGCCAACGATATTATCGTGCATCCTGGTCATCTCATTCCACCATGCATCACGGATATTCCTCTTCAGTTCACTGCCCCATGGACCATAGTCGTAAACCGCACTTAAACCATCATAAATTTCTGAGGAAGGAAATACAAAGCCATACTCTTTAGCGTGGGAAATAATGGACTGAAATGTGGCGGTATCATTGATCATCATAGGCGGCAAATATACAAGGATTACGGATTGCGGATTGCGGATTGACGAATTGGCGGACCTGTCCGCCGAAGCTTTAGCGAAGGCGTGTCGGTGGACTAGCGAACACAAGCTGTATTCATTTCCACATTCCCCACATTATCGCAATTTCACATTACCCCCGTGTCTGTCCGCATCACGTTCCGTTTTCTTCTGAATGTTCTTTTCCAGCGCTTCCGTGAGGTTGACGCCTGTCTGGTTTGCAAGGCAAATCAGGACCCAAAGTACATCGGCCATTTCATCGGCCAGGTCCATCGGTTTATCACCCGGTTTGGAAGACTGGTCTCCGTATTTCCGGGCC
>JANMMA010000358.1:0-3769 GCA_031372815.1 Sphingobacteriales bacterium | reverse complement strand
CACATTCACTGCGATTTCGCAATCACGCAAAACAGGAAAGAAATGAAAGAAAAAAATTGTCCGCAACTCCCACTTTTCTTTCTTGTGTCCATGGCTGACATGGCAACAATGAGGGTGCAAATGACGGCGCACAGGGACAGGGCGTCTCACCCATCTGGCAGCCAGCTTTCACTGATTTTGTGCGGGCTGAATCAGCGCTTAAATCGCAAACTACCGGATCACCAAGGGCCCTGCTAGAATCAGGAGTCAGAAAATCCATTGCTACCGTAATTGCTTTCCCCGCCACCGTCGGAACAACGGTACCGGCTAACCGCGTTCCATCTACCGCTAAAATACAGGCTTATGTGGATAAGGTGTTGCAATTGTATGATAATGCAGGAACAGACGCGGATCGGCTTAATGTGATCATGAAAGAATATTATCTCGCGCTATGGGGAAATGGCGTTGAATCGTATAACAATTATCGCAGAACAGGAATGCCAAAAAATATTCAGCCAAACCTGAATCCTTCACCCGGTCCATTCCTGAGGTCATTGATCTATCCCGCGGTATTTGCACTTCGGAACAATAATGTTACCCAGAAATCTACTACTAATGTGAAAGTATTCTGGGATACCAATCCGGATAATCTTTTTGTCAACTAATTCCCCTAAACTATTACGTATGAAAAAATATTTTCCAGCCTTTCTATTGCTTATCCTGGCAACGGCCTGTAGTAAGAATGAAGACTACTATAATTCGTTGAAAAAAGGAGCATACCTCACCAAGGTAAAGTCCAAGGCATTCCTTAGTGCGCAGGATCCTAATGCTACCATTAACCTCGTGGTAAATTCAGTGGGAGCTGAAGTCGCCAGTATAAATGTTTACACTGCTGCTACATCAACCCTGGATAAAAGCCTGTGGAAACTCATCAAGAATGTACCCTTCAATGGTGAGACTACACTGGAGGTTACCAATCGTGAACTGGCCACCGCTTTGGGATTGCCGGTAGGAAACCTGCCCCCCGGCGCTGTATATAATCTATACAATGAAATAGTTACAAAAAATGGTGAAACATATTCCTCCATCAACACCAGTTCACAGGACCTGGAAAACCAGGTCGCATTTAATGCGGCATTACGATGGACTGGCACCGTAGTTTGTCCATACAACGCTTCTACTGTCGCGGGAACGTATACGGTAGAACGTGATGACTGGGCCGACTGGCAACCGGGTGAAGAAGTAGAAGTCACTGCAGGACCCGGACCAAACCAGGTCAATATCAGCCAGGTTTGGCCTAACCCCGCTTTTGGTGATATTGTTACACCACTTGTTATTACCATCGATCCCGCAACAGGGGTCGCCACCATACCAGAGAATCTAACCTTTGGAGATTATGGAAGCAATAAAGGAATAACCAGCACTGGTAATACAGGGTTTGTATTCTCCTGCTTAAATAGGATTAGCCTGAACATTCATGTATTAGCACCACCGTTTGCTGACCAGGGTTTTCTTCAATTAACGCTACAAAAATAGTTTAGCTATCCTCAGATAACACATGCCGCGTCATGATTATGCCGCGGCATTTTTTTGGGCCAGCAGAATCTCAGCTACTAAAACACAATGCCACGGATAATTAATTATCCGTGGCATTATCCCAACGCACATCCCGAGCCATCCTTAAATAATCTTTATCGCTCTTATCTTGTCTATCTCTTTTCTACTTGATAAACGGCTTCACAATATTCAACACTTCCATCATCGTCAGTGGTTCATCAAAAGACTCAGAGGCAGCATTTGCACTGATGGGAAAACCACCGATGTTAACGATTTCAATTCCGGCCTGGTTGGTAATTTCCTCTCCGTTGTAACTTGCCTGAACCACCGCACCGATACCACTCTCCTTACCCGTTATCCATGGCTTAACATCACCGAAGCCAGCCGCTTTTCTCATTTGCCTGATGTGCGAAGCATGGCGCGCTTCCACTGAATGGATGTTCAATGCAGCAGTAAGCACATCATTATTGCTGATCAATGCACCTGCCTGACCTTTGTATGCCCGAACACCGGTGTCTTCAAAAGTTTGCGCAACGGCCAGAAATGTATTGTAGTTGGTAAAAACATCTGCAAACGTACCACCTGCTGTAAAGTCAAATGTTGGCGAGGTAACAGGCGTTCCACCAGACGCTGTGATTGCTGTTTTCAAAAAGTTAACGTGCGCAGTTTCGTGTGCTCCTATTGTACCAATGGCTTGCCTGGCGGCAGCAGTAGGAATCAGTGAATCGGCCACGGCGTTACCTTTTTGATAGAAGGCAGCTTCCAGGTACTCCAGGGTCAGTGCATAATTCAACACATCCAGAATTCCAGACGTTGATTGTCCGTTGGCTTTTTTGAACAGTCCACCTAAAGCCAATGGTAATGCGGCTAACGTAACCTTACCCACGAATCGGTTAAAGCTTTTGATACTTTCCCTTCTGGTGTCTACTTTCTGTAGAAACTCAGGGTCATTATTTTCTATTTCTGTAATAATATGATTAAGATTCATCGTAATGGATTAAGAAGTTGGTAAATTAGATGCATTGATCTTCGACTTCAGGAAAGACGATGCTGCCATCAGTACTTCCGTGGGCGACTTCGATATTTCAAGACCATTGGCGTCGAGGACTGTATTGTCGGCAAAGCTACCATTGCTGATCAGGTCGCGGATATACGCAGCATGCCTTGCTTCCACAGAAACGATTTTACCAGCAAGCAATAAATAATCCGGACTCATAATAAGCTTACCGGCACCGTTATAGGCAGATACACCAAGATCTTCAAAAGCCTTTGCAGTACCCAGCACACTTGCCCTGTCATTGAATTGTATACTGCTGAAATTTACTTCTAGCCCGGGAATCGCTTTATTTCCGAGGGCTTTTTTGAAAAATTCGCGGTGCGCAAGTTCATGGTCGCGGATGTCAGTCAGTAATGCCTTTTCTGACGCCGTTATTCCTGAATACGGTGTATCGATAACTTGCTTGTAGAATGCAGCTTCCAGTTGCTCGAGTGCATACGCATAATTAAGGATGCCGACATCGCCAGAACCCAGGTCAATTCCTGAGCCTGATGAAGGCATATCATTGTCGTCTTTACTACAGGCAGCTATAGTAGCCACAGCAGCAAACCCAGCAGTAAGGCCGAGGAAGTTTCGCCTGGATACTGGTTGTTTTTCTGTTGATGTCCTGATTGTCATAAATGCTTGAGTTTTTAAGTGTGATTAGTAGGGAAAACAAAATTGTCTTGCTCATTTACGTAATCGGTTGATTTCTGGATTTCAAAAAACAAAATAAAAAAAGGCTGCCTATTAAGGCAGCCCCATCCAACATCCATCGTACGAAAAATATTTATTTAGGCAACAATACCTGGTCAATCACATGGATCACACCATTCTTTTGCATTACATCAGCAATGGTGACTTTTCCCATCCCGCCTTTTTCATCGGTGATGATCACGTTATTATTCTTTAGGGAGAAGGTCAGTGTTCCACCACTAACTGTTTTGGCCATAAATGTTCCGTTGTTCTTTTTGATCATTTCTACCAGAGACTTACTGTCGATATTACCGGCAACGACATGGTAGGTAAGTATGCCCGTAAGTGCAGGTTTGTTTTCTGGCTTCAGTAGTGTTTCCAAGGTCCCTTTAGGCAGCTTATCAAAAGCTGCATTGGTGGGTGCAAAAACAGTGAAGGGTCCATCTCCCTGAAGCGTCTCTACCAATCCGGCTGCTTTAACCGCCGCAACCAGTGTGGTGT
>JANMMA010000333.1:0-25723 GCA_031372815.1 Sphingobacteriales bacterium | reverse complement strand
TTTTTCCAGCAATATTGTTGATTCTTTTACCCTGCTTACAGGGACATGGGGGTCAGGATCTGCTGTACCAATGAAAATTGGTGTTCCCATAAAATCTCCTGAATATTTTTTGGGATGGATGACATCTCCGATAAGCCCGCCAGTAAACGCGATAAGGCCTCCAAAATGGCGCGCCTTTCTTGAAGCAGATTCAAGAGTTAGACAGGCTCCCTGAGAAAAACCAAGCAGGTAAATTTTTTCTGACGGAATACCTTTTTCTATTATCTCGTTGATTAACGAGTGTATGATTTCAATAGCAGAACTAAGCCACGGTTCATTTTGGTTTTCTGGCGACAAAAAAGAATAAGGATACCAGGTTGCATCCGTAGCCTGGGGTGCCAGTAATGCAAATCCTTCCAGATTAAGGTAAGACGACAGATCCATAATACCGCGCGCATCACCACCACGGCCATGGATCATAATCATGGCACGTGTCGCCTCTTCAATAGGCCGACCACCCTGAAGAATATTTCTTTTGTGAAGCTGATTGTTTGTGTTCATATTCAGAGAAATTTTTTCCAGTCCAGGTTGATCGGAATAAGACCTTTTTCAATTTGTATCCTATGTGGTTCTTCCCATGATGGAAGTTTCAGTGCTTCACCGAGGCTTGCTTTTTCTTCATCAATGGCAAAGCCTGGGGGATTAGTAGCCACTTCGAACAATATTCCACCTGGTTCGCGGAAATAAATGCTGTGAAAATATTGCCTGTCAAGCACCTGTGTTACATGCACTCCTGCATTGGCCAGCCTTGACTGCATTTGCGAAATCGTCTCGTCGCTATCTGTGCTGAAAGCAACGTGGTGTATGGTTCCTGCTCCCTGCAGTCCCCTGGCACGCTCTGGTTCGCACACAATATCAACAATGTCGCCAATATTACCGCTGGCCGAATACCGGAAACGGTTACCTGATTCTTCTATGAGCGAATGATTCATGTATGTAGTTAACAGTCCGGCAGTTTTTTCATAGCCTTCTTCTGACAGCGTAATGCTGTGAAAACCTTTTACGGCGTGGGTTTCGTCCACCTGACCGTAAGTAAACCCTCGTCGGTTATCCTTATCCGTGGCAATGAGTTCAATACCAAGCCCGTCAGGATCTTCAAGGTAAATAAAGCCTTCATTAAATCTTTCCTGCGGTTCCTGGAAGGGTATATTATATTTCTTTAACCTTTCCGTCCAATAACCAAGGCTATTATGTGGAATAGAAAATGAAGTAACGGTAAGTTGTCCCTTTCCCTGCCGGCCGCGCTGAAGACCTGAATAAGGAAAAAAGGTCATGATCGTTCCGGGTGAACCGTCTTCATTACCATAATAAAGATGGTACACATCCGGGGCGTCGAAGTTGATGGTTTTTTTAACGAGCCTGAGCCCCAAAATGCCTGCGTAAAAGTCCACGTTCTTCTGCGGGTCATCCGCTAATGCCGTTACATGGTGTAGTCCGTTTATCAGTGGTGTCATGGTGAATATTTATTTCGCAAAATTACGAGTGCCGCCTTATGCGGGCAATGTACTATTTAGGGTGAGTGGGGGAGAATTGACGGATTAGCGGATTAACGGATTAGCGAATTAACGGATTAGCGAATTGGAGGACCTGTCCGCCGAATGCGGGATTGCGCATTGCGAATGTGTGGACCTGTTCCTCGCATTCCGGGTTACCCTATTACCGCTTCATCGCAATCTCACATTATCGCATTCTGTTTAATATCTTCTACGACGCCAGGGTCAAGTAACGTGGAGACGTCTCCCAGGTTTTCTGTTTCACCTTCCGCAATTTTCCGCAGTATCCTCCGCATAATCTTACCGCTGCGTGTTTTAGGAAGGCCGTTGACGAACTGGATTTTATCGGGTTTGGCTATGGGGCCGATAATACGGCTAACAGTAAGCGTAATATCCTGCCGCGATAGTTTCTCATCGCCGTGCGAACTTTGATATATCACAAATGCATAGATGCCCTGGCCCTTGATATCATGGGGATATCCAACGACCGCACTTTCTACCACACCAGCATGCATATTAATGGCGTTTTCTACTTCCGCAGTTCCGATTCGGTGACCACTAACATTCAATACATCATCCACACGTCCGGTGATCCGATAGAAGCCTTCTTCATCACGGTAACATCCATCACCGGTAAAATATAAACCCGGGTACGCGGAGAAATAGTTTTTTCGGCATCGTTCATGATCGCCATAGGTAGTTTGCAGAATAGACGGCCACGGAAATTTTATGCAAAGGTTTCCGCTGACATTGTTGCCAATAATTTCATGGTGATTCTCGTCAACAAGTATGGGTTGTATTCCTGGCAATGGAAGCGTGGCAAAGCTGGGTTTTGCCGGTGTAACTCCTGCCAGGTTGCTGATCATACAACCACCGGTTTCTGTCTGCCACCAGGTATCCACAATAGGGCATTTTTTCTTGCCAATGTGTTCATCGTACCAGTGCCAGGCTTCTTCATTAATAGGTTCTCCCACAGTTCCAAGGACTTTCAGCGAGTCGAGGTTCTTTCCGTGCACAGGTCCAAGGCCAAAGCCCATAAGCGACCTGATCGCCGTGGGGGCGGTGTACAGTACGTTCACTTTATACTTGTCGACAATATCCCAAAACCTTCCTGCATCGGGCCAGGTGGGAATGCCTTCAAAAAGGAGGGTAGTGGCACCTGCACTGAGTGGGCCGTAAACAATATAACTATGACCCGTTATCCAGCCTATGTCTGCCGTGCAAAAATGGATGTCGCCCGGCTCATATTGAAATGTATTGATAAACGTGTAATTGGTATACACCATGTATCCGGCGCAACTGTGGACCACCCCTTTTGGTTTACCGGTTGATCCCGAGGTATATAGAATAAACAACGGATCTTCAGCATCCATTTCTTCAGCTGGAAAATCGGGATTTCCCATCGTCTCAACTTTACGAATTTCGTCTTCCCACCATACATCCCGGCCCTTGATCATACTTACCGGTGTACGCGTACGCGTTAGTACGATCACTTTTTTCACAAACTTGCATTGGATCAGCGCGTCATCGATCACACCCTTTAAAGGGATTTCCTTAGTGCCACGAAACGCACCATCACAGGTGATCACAAATTCCGCGTTAGCATCAATCAGCCTGTCCGCAATACTCTGTGCACTAAATCCTCCAAAGATCACCGAATGTATTGCACCCACCCTGGCGCTGGCCAATACGGCAATGGCCAGTTCAGGGACCATGCCCATGTAAAGGCATATCCTGTCACCTTTTTTTACGCCATTATTTTTCAACACATTGGAAAATTGTATAACCTTATTATACAACTCCCGATACGTAAGTATCCGATGGTGCTCCTCCGGATCATTTGGTTCCCAAATAATAGCCGGTGTACTTCCCAGTAATCCAAGGTGACGGTCCAGGCAGTTCTCCGTGATATTCAGCTTGCCCCCTATAAACCATCGGGAATAATAGTCATTGAAGTCCCACTCCAACACCTTGTTCCATTTTTTTCGCCATAAAAAATGACTGGCAACATCTGCCCAGAAACCTTCCGGGTCCTCAACACTTTTGCGGTACGTTGATTTGTACTGATCGTAACTGGTGATCTGGAATGGGTATGACATGCTACTAAAGTAAAAAGTAAAAAGTACATGCAGAAAATTTTAAAATTAGGGAATCAACGGATTTTAGTTTTTATTAATTATTTTTTCATGAATGAATAATGATCCATCCGCAAAAGGCATCTGGAAAGTTATCGGAGCTTCTTCCGTTGGGACGCTGATTGAATGGTACGATTTCTATATTTTCGGAAGCCTGGCTACCGTTATCGCCAGCCAATTCTTTCCCAAGACCAATCCCACAGCAGCACTGCTCAGCACCCTGGCAACTTTCGCTGCGGGGTTTATCGTGCGGCCATTTGGTGCCCTGGTATTCGGCAGACTGGGAGACCTTGTAGGCAGAAAGTATACTTTTCTTCTGACCCTTATTCTTATGGGAGGGTCCACCTTTGCTATCGGACTTGTTCCGTCATATGAAAGTATAGGTTTTGCCGCCCCAATTATCGTTCTTGTCCTCAGGTTACTTCAAGGGTTGGCCCTCGGCGGTGAATACGGGGGTGCCGCTACCTACGTTGCTGAACACGCTCCGCCAGGCAGACGCGGTTATTATACTTCTTGGATCCAGACTACCGCGACGTTGGGGCTGTTTGTGTCGCTGGGCGTGATCCTGTTAACCAGGCATAGCCTTGATACCAATCAGCAGGAATCAATTAGGAAATTCAATGACTGGGGATGGCGTATTCCTTTCCTGGTGTCCATTATCCTCGTGATCGTTTCAATCTATATCAGATTACGAATGAAAGAATCGCCACTGTTTCTTAAACTCAAGGAATCGGGGACGCGTTCTGTAAATCCGTTGAAAGAAAGTTTCACCCATCGATCCAATTTAAAAATGGTTTTACTGGCGTTATTTGGCGCAACTATGGGGCAGGGGGTAGTGTGGTATACCGGCCAGTTTTATGCCCAGTCATTCATTGAAAATGTTTGTAAAGTTGATTTCGACCAAAGCAGAACCATCCTGATCTGGGCTATTTTACTCGCTACACCGTTTTTTGTGGTCTTTGGAAACTGGAGTGACAAAGTTGGGAGAAAATGGATCATGCTCGCGGGTATGCTGCTCGCTATTTTCTGTTATCGTCCTGTTTATCGAGCGATAGTTTTTTTTAGTGATGTTAAAGGGATTGAAAAAACATACGGATTGATCACCTCACACAATTTTGTCAGGACCAGTCTGCCACTAAATAAAAAGGGCGACAGTATTATCACCCAGTCTGTCACCAGGTCACATTCATCAGGATTTGAATATAAAGAAGTGAATGCCGATACAGTATACGCAAGCGGACATACTTCTTCGGTAAGAAAAACTTTTGTGGAGAAGAAACTTGACACAGGACGCTATTGGATTTTGGTGGGACTGGTTTTTATCCAGATAGTTTTAGTGACGATGGTATACGGGCCCATTGCAGCTTTCCTCGTAGAGCTTTTTCCTACCAGGATCAGGTATACCTCCATGTCGTTGCCATACCATGTGGGTAACGGCGTATTCGGCGGACTAACTCCATTCATTGCCACCTTACTCACCACCATTTACACGGCTGATAAATTGGTTGGACTCTGGTATCCGATCATTGTGGCAGCCGTATGCTTTGTGATTGGCCTGTTCTATGTTAACAACAAAATTGACCCGGACGTAAACGATTAACTATGAATTACCTGAAAAGATATCTCGGATATGTATGGATGTTACTTGGGCCGTTGGCGATATTTTTCCTGGTGAATACTGCCATTTCAGAAATCGCAAAAAAACCTATCATCGATACCAAAATTCAGTGGGGTGTTTTTGTGGTGGTATTCATTCCCATAGCTATTGGAATTATGATCTTTGGTTACTATGCAACCCGCGGTGAGTATGACCATCTTCCCGAAAGTTCCGCTGAAGAAGACTGATTATGTAGAAAGCAACTCTCGATTGTCATATACACTTGTAGGGTGGTGATAACTGGAAATGTTGGAGATATTAAAAAGCGACAATAATGGGGGGGGATTTATGTACTAAAATCTTTGATTAAAGTAAAAAGGTAGAAGTTGCCTTTACTATTAAATTAGTATCATCATAACAAATTGCATTGTTTAAAAACCAGCTTTCAAAAGGGGATGGTGGTAGATAAATTCCATTAGTTAGCATGTGATGGAAATAATTTTTAAACATTTCATTGTTTGAAGATGATGCAGAAGCAAAATCTGTTATAGGCTGTTCAGAAAAATGCACACTTAACATGCTGCCGATTCTGTTAATACAAACAGGTATATTTTTTGAGTTAAAAATATCTTGCAGACTATCACGTAAAGCCATTGTTTTTTCTGATAGCTCCTGGTAAATATTAGGGTTATCATTCAACTCTGATAACAATGTAAAACCTGCAACCATCGCCAGAGGATTGCCACTTAAGGTACCTGCCTGGTAAACATTACCTAATGGTGCAATACATTCCATAATTTCTTGTTTGCCACCAAATGCTCCTACGGGTAAACCTGCTCCAATTATTTTTCCATAACATATTAAGTCGGCATAAACATCGAATACTTGTTGTGCACCACCAGCTGCTAATCTAAAGCCCGTCATTACTTCATCAAAAATCAATACTATATTTTCTGCATCGCATATTTTACGAAGGTTCTCTAAGAATCCAGTCTGTGGCAGGATGCAACCCATATTTCCTGCAACAGGCTCAACAATAATAGCAGCAATTTGACCTTTATTTTGTTCTACCAGTTTTTCTACTGCTGAAAAATTGTTATATGCAGCTACTAAAGTATCGTTAGCAACGGCCTCACTAATTCCCGGAACAGACTGTATATTTAATGTAGCCACTCCACTACCTGCTTTTACTAAAAAAGCATCGGCATGACCATGATAGCAGCCTTCAAACTTAATAATTTTATTTTTTCCTGTGTATCCCCTTGCCAGCCGAATAGCACTCATGCAGGCTTCGGTACCACTGTTTACCATTCTAATTAAATCTATATTGGGCACCATTCTTTTTACTAACTCAGCCATTTTTATTTCCAACTCAATTGGTGCACCATAGCTTGTGCCATATAATACCTGTTGCTGTATGGCTTTCGTTATTGCAGGGAGTGCATGCCCTAATATCATTGCCCCCCAAGATGCTATACAATCAATGTATTTGTTACCATCTTCATCGAACAAATAAGTACCCTCTGCTCTTTTGATAAAGATAGGATTGCCCCCCACCATTCTAAATGCGCGTACTGGAGAGTTTACACCACCAGGGATCGATTGCTTTGCTCTTTTAAATAATTCTTCACTTTTATTATACATGTTACCTGTTCAATATTTTTAAAATATCTTTTGCAAAATAACTGGCTATCAAATCGGCTCCGGCTCTTTTAATGGACATAATAGTTTCCATTACAGCTTTGTCTTCATTCAACCAACCTTTTTCTGCAGCTGCTTTAATCATAGCATATTCGCCGCTTACCTGATAGGCAGCAACCGGAACAGTTACTTTATCTTTTACCTCCCGAATTATATCTAAATAGCTTATTGCTGGTTTTATCATTACAATATCTGCGCCTTCGTCTATATCCATAAGTGTTTCCTTGATAGCTTCGGTTCGGTTAGCAAAATCCATTTGATATGTTTTTTTATCGCCAAAACCAGGAGCACTATCCAAAGCATCTCTAAAGGGTCCGTAGAAACATGAAGCATATTTGGCACTGTAACTTAATATGCCGGTATTGGTAAAATTATTTTCCTCCAATGCCTTCCTTATTGCTGCAATTCTACCATCCATCATATCACTCGGGGCAACAAAGTCAGCTCCAGCTGCAGCATGACTTACACTCATTGCTGCCAGTATTTCAACCGTAGTATCATTTACAATTTTATTATTTTCTACAATACCATCATGGCCAAAGGAAGAAAAGGGGTCCAAAGCTACATCTGTTATTACAATCATATCTGGCACAGCATTTTTGATCGTTTTTATGCTTCGTTGCATCAGTCCATCGGTATTTAATGCCTCAGTTCCTTTATTGTCTTTTAATTCATCGTTGCATTTAATAAAGAGCAAAACGGATTTTAATCCCAATGTCCATAAATCTTTTACTTCTCTTACCGTATTATCTAAACTCATACGGTGGTAACCGGGCATAGAATTAATTTCTTCTTTAATGTTAAAACCTTCAATAATGAAGAGAGGCACAATAAAGTCGTTTGGTGACAAAACTGTTTCAGCAACCAGGCTTCTTAGAGCAGATGATTGGCGTAGTATTCTATTTCGTCTTTGTAAATACATTAATTGGGGGTTATTTATTTTCCAAATGTTAGCGTGACTGACCCATCATTTTCCTGGTCTTTGGATATTTCATCTACCCAATGCTCAGGTTTCAAACAAACCTTCAATAATCTATATTCATCGGTGTCTGGTAAAGGCTGGTAATCATATTCAAAACGTACGGTTGGTGGCAGGCTCATTAAAATACTTTCAGTTCGGCCATTACTATGCAGGCCAAACAATGTACCCCGGTCATGGATCAAATTAAATTCTACATATCTCCCACGCCTGATTTCTTGCCAATATTTGTGGGTAGGTCCGAAAGCAAAGTTTTTTCTTTTATTTACTATCGGAATATATGCTTCTATAAATGCGTTACCACAGGCATTAGCAAAATTCAGCCATGTTTTACTATCATGCGTGGCATTTGGGCGTTGATAATCGAAAAAAATACCACCGACGCCACGTCGTTCATTATTGCGATGTTTGTTTACAAAATAGTCATCGCATTGTTTTTTGAATGTGTGGTAAAAATTTGCATCAAAACCATTACATATATTTTTATATGTAGTGTGGAAATGTTTAACATCTTCCTCAAATAAATAGTATGGTGTAAGGTCGGTGCCGCCGCCAAACCAGCAATCGGTCAATTCTTCATTTTCATTATACAACTCAAAATATCGGTAATTAAAGTGTACAGTAGGTACAAACGGGTTTATTGGATGAATAACACTTGATATCCCACAGGCAAACCATCTAGTTCCTTTACTATTCAATTGTTTTCGCATAGCATCCGTCACTGCGCCATATACCACCGATGTATTTACTCCACCTTTTTCAAATACAGCACCGTTGGCTATAATACGGGTAATGCCATTTCCACCACCTTCCCGCTGCCATTTATCAGTTTTAAACATTGCTTTACCATCGCATTGCTCCAATACACTACAAATTTTATTTTGCAGTTGGTGAATGAAGGAAATGAATCTGTCTTTTATGGGTTGCATAATCGATAGGAATATAAAACGGGCTTTGTATAATAGTCTATTTTATACAAGATAGCTGATCATTCAATTTAGTTTACCCTGCTATCAGGGCAGATCGAAGTACTTGGGTGATTGCGTCTAACTATTTCGTTTCATATTCTTTTACCGCATCTGCAAATGCCCTTACACTATCTACGGGAATGTTGGGTGTTATGCCGTGCCCAAGATTGGCAATGTAGCGCCGTACTCCAAACTCATCAATCATTTTGTGTACTTCTTTTTTTATTTCTGCTGACGGTAGTAATAATTTATCGGGATCAAGGTTGCCCTGCAATGTCACAGAATTATCAGTTAACTGTCTTGCAATAGTTGGCTGAATCGTCCAATCAATGCCAATAGCTGTGGTTTTATTTTCTGTTAACATTTTTAAGGCATACCAACTGCCTTTTGGATAAAGTATAACAGGGCAATGTGGTTGCAAGGCATTTTGGATTTGTAACAAGTAAGGAAGGGCCCACACTTCAAAATCGTTGGGTGAAAGCAATCCACTCCAGCTGTCAAATACCTGTACAACATCAGCACCAGCTTTTGCCTGTGCTTGTAAGTACTGTATGGTAGTATCAGTAATCATTTGCAGTAGCTGATGAGCTGCTGCGGGCTGGCGGAAACAAAATGCTTTCGCTTTATCAAACGTTTTGCTTCCCTTTCCTTCTACCATGTAGCAAAGTATCGTCCATGGTGCACCGGCAAAACCGATAAGTGGAACACGGCCATTTAATTCTTGTTTCGTAAGTATAATGGCATCAATTACATAATGTAAACGTTCCGCTGCATCCGGTACGATAACCCGCTTAATATCTTCTACAGTTTTGATAGGATCAGGTAGAAGAGGCCCCGTTCCTTCATTCATTTGTACTTCCAACCCCATTGCCTGAGGTATTACTAAAATATCACTGAAAATGATGGCTGCATCTACTCCGATTATATTTACTGGCTGCATGGTTATTTCACAGACTATTTCCGGCATCCGGCAACGGGTGAAGAAATCATATTTTCTTTTTATTTCCATATAGGGCGGTAAATATCTTCCTGCCTGCCGCATCATCCATACTGGTGGCCGGGCCACTGCTTCACCTTTTAATGCTTTTAATAAAAGGTCGTTTTTCAAGCCTGTACTTTTGAATTCATTTTCTTGTGAAACCAGGTTTAACATATTTGTCTATTTGGATGTTTGCAATCGTTCTGATTGTGTAATGAATGGCATTGCTTTTTCAATCATATTTTGAAGAGACGGTTTATCGGATACTATAGTTATTGCATGAGGGAGCTTCTTTTTCACCTCGTTGGCTGTTGTGTTTCCAATGCAAATGCAATAAATATTGGCTGAAATTTTGTTTTTTAAAAAAAAACTCTCTACCCCGCTAGGACTAAAAAATAGTATGGCTTTGTAGAGGCATGTAATTATTTGAGAATTTAATGTGGTCTTATATACTTCAATTTCACTTATACTGATATTTGCCGCTAATAATAGATCGGGAAGTTCCTTGCGTCTTATATCTGAGCAAAAGAAAACCACTCTTTTGCTGAAATTCTTTTTAATTATCATTTGTGCCAGTTGACTTGCACTTGTTGCAGTCAGTAAGGGTTTCATTCCGGCAGTCAATACCGATTTTTTGGTGTTGCCTTCTAAACAATATATGATAGCATTTGCAGGCACCCTAATTTTGTAATACTTCAATGCAGAAATGAATGTATCTACACCCATTTTGCTGGTAAACACAAAATGAGCCGGATTATTTTTTACTGCTTCGGCTACAAGCCTGTACTCACTAGGTTCTTTGTTGATAAAAGCATAATCTTTGATTTCAATTCCTTCCTGCATCAGCTTAGATTTTACAGATGCCTGCAATTTTTTGGTAGATATTATAGTAAAGGGATCTGTCATTTATTTGTCGTATGGTTGGTCAGTAATTCTATTATTTTGTTTCCGCCATTTTTAAGGATTTGCACGGCTGCTTTCAATCCGATATTTTTATAATTGTCAACCGGTTCATTGATATTTATAGTGGCTATTTGCTTTCCATCTTCACTTACAATATTTCCTTTGAAGTGGATGCGACCGTGTTCAATAGTTGCGTAAGCTCCGATAGGTGTGCTACATCCACCCTTTAATTCCTTTAAGAAATGTTTTTCTATGGTGGTGCAAACTTCAGTTTCAGTATCGTTTATTTGCTTGCAAAGCTCTTTCACTTCTTCATCATCCTGCCTGCATACAATTACCACAGCTCCTTGCGCGGGAGCAGGTAACATCCAATTAAGCTCCGTCAAAAAGCGGGGATGAATATTCAGACGGTCCAGACCTGCAGCAGCAAATAGGGCACCCTGACAATTTAATTTTTCCAAGGTTTCCAATCGAGTATTTACATTGCCTCTTATATTTTCTATTAATGTATTGGGATACCGATTTAACCATTGCGCCTTCCGTCGTATACTGCTTGTAGCAATAGTTAAAGGTGATGTAGTCCCAGGTGTTTTTCCGGCATATAGTTCGTTATTACTTATTAGCCAATTCTCTTTTGTAACCAATACATCAAAAGGGTTTGCTCTTTTTAAAACGGCAGCCACTTGTAAACCTTCGGCAAGTTTAGTTGGTACATCTTTATATGAGTGAACGGCTATATCGATTCTGTTTTCTAATAACGCTGCATCAAGAGTCTTTGTAAAAATGCCCTGCACACCCATTTCATATAATGGTTGTGTAAGGTTAATATCGCCCTCACTTTTAATAAATATCAGATCATTATTGCAGTCCTTTGCAGTCAATAAATTACTTACCTGCAAAGCCTGCCATTTGGCTAACTGGCTGCCTCTTGTGCCAATATGCAACCGGCTAAATTTCATTTGTAACCTGGTTGAGAAAATGATTGTAGGCTATAATAAATTGACAGCCCTTCTCTTTTTTGGTACGAAGGTCAACAACCAGTTTATTGACAGTGCGCTGTATTTTATCGTCAGATGTTTTCGTTGTTTTAAAAGTACATTTAGTGCAATCATGGGCATGAAGGTTATCCAGGTAAACTAATTTTTCCTTTATGTCTTTAATATACTTGCTATGCTGGTAGATATTTAGCCAGTTTGTAAACTCATTTAGGTATTCCAAAACAATACTTTGAGCCACAGGAATTTCCGCTTTTCGACAGGCAATTGTCTTGGTGAGTTGGGTCGAAATTTCATCTACGTTGATAATTTGCTGACCAGTTATTTTTCCAACAGTTGGTTCTACATTGGCAGGCACGGACAGGTCAATAAATATTCTTGGTTTGTCAGCATGTACCATCCCAGGTTTTATGTGAGGTGAGCCGGCATGAGTGCAAACGATAACGATATCTGACTGATTTATTACCTGTTCTAAATCTTCGTAAGGTTGAAAAACTATGCCTGATTGGATGGCTAGTTGCTGTGCTATTTCATTGGTACGGTTACAAACAGTCAGATTTTTAATGTTGAGATAGAAAATTATATTTTTGCAAATATTTCTGCCAAATTTGCCTGTTCCAATAATTGCAAGATGTTTTGAACTTATTTCTTTTATGTTACGAAGCCATTCTATGGTGGCATATGATACGGAAACGGTACCATTGCTAATTTTGGTAACAGTTCGTATTTTTTTGGAGGCTTGCAAAGCCAGATTTACTGTACGGTCCATTACCGGACCAATCATATCGTGCTTCCTCGCAAAATTAACCGCCTGTTTTATCTGGCCAACTATTTCATGGTCACCAGTTATTTGAGAATCCAGACCACTGGTAACAGAAAAAAAGTGCTGTAGAGCATCCGTCCCAATTTTTACAAAACCTACATTTTCAAATAAAATACTGTTTCCATCAGTATTTTCTATCCATATTTCTTTTAGATCATTTACATCAGATACATAAGCATAAATTTCTGTACGGTTACAAGTGCTGACTACAAATAAGCTTGTAATTCGTTTTTGTTTGGCGCAAGCAAGGATAGCAGTGTATTTTTCAATATTTACAGCAAATTGACCACGGACTACAGTATTTGCAGTACGGTAATTTATGCCAATTACATAAAAGCGGGATAATATATGTTGTAGAGAATAGGTTTTTGTATCGTTCATGTTCCATCGCGAAATTATAGTCACATTGGTTGACAATAGTCATTATCATGTAAAAAGATGTTAGCACCTGACATTACTCTGACAATTCTTTACAATTCTATTTGCACCTTTGCAGTCTTAATGAATATGAGTCAAAATTTCTTGTTATGCAATTTCAGACTGCAACAACAGCGATACTGTTAATGAATCTCGGGTCACCGGACAGTACCAGTGTAAAGGATGTAAGGAAATACCTGAATGAATTTTTGATGGATGAAAGAGTAATTGATATCAATCCGATCGCAAGAGCTTTTTTGGTAAAAGGAATTATTGTGCCGCTTAGGGCACCAAAAAGTGCTGCGGCATATCAGAGTATATGGACAGAAAATGGTTCGCCACTGGTACATTCAACTTACCAATTGCAAGAGGCTTTGCAGCAGGAATTTAATTACCCTGTTGAGGTTTGTATGCGATATGGAAACCCTTCCACAAATAAAGCATTAGAAGGTCTGCGGGATAAATATACCTGTTTGGAGGAGGTGATTTTGTTTCCACTGTATCCCCATTATGCTATGTCGTCTTATGAAACAGCTGTGGAGCATGTTAAAAAAGTGCATACAATACACAAGTACAAATTTAAAATTTCTGTTATCCCTCCTTTTTATAACAATAAAGCCTATATAAATGCCCTATCGGAGAGTATAAAACCGTATTTGAGTACTCATTATGATTTAGTACTATTCAGTTACCACGGTATACCTGAGCGACATGTTAGAAAAAGTGATATTACCCAGATGCACTGCCTGATGAATAGGGAATGTTGTTCACTGCAATCGGCAGCGCATGATTTTTGTTACCGGCACCAAATCGTTGAAACCACCCGGCTAACTGCCGAAGCACTAAACTTGTCAAAGGATAAATATGCTTTTTCCTTTCAAAGCAGGTTGGGCAGGGATGCATGGTTAAAGCCCTATACAGCGCAGCGCTTGAAGGAAATGCCTGCTGAAGGAATTAGAAACTTGGTGATTGTATGCCCGGCTTTTGTAAGCGATTGTTTAGAAACACTGGAAGAAATGGGCGAAGAAGGGAGGGAAATATTTATTAAAAGTGGCGGAGAAAGTTTTACTCTGGTACCCTGCATGAATATACAGCCATTGTGGATTGATGCAATGAAGAATTTGGTGTTGTCTAGTTTAAGTAAGGACCGGGTAGCAAGTCCGGCATAATATTGTATTCATGTATCTGTATATTAAAGCCCTGCATATTATTTTTATCGTTACCTGGTTTAGCGGTTTGTTTTATGTAGTGCGATTATTTATTTACAATACGGAAGCAAATGAGAAGCCTGAACCTGACAGGACTATTTTGCAAGAACAATTTAGAATAATGATTAGGCGGCTCTGGTTTGGTATTACCTGCCCATCTGCTATACTCACACTGTTTTTTGGGCCCTGGTTATTTATCTTACTAGGTACTGTAAGCACATGGCTTTGGGTAAAGCTGGGTTTTGTGATGGGGCTTTACGTTTACCATATTACGTTGCACATTATTTATAAGCAACAGATGGATAGGGTTTTTAAATGGACATCGCAACAACTTCGTGTATGGAATGAATTAGCTACTTTGTTTTTGATCAGCATCGTAATGTTAGTGGTGGTTAAACAAAGTATTAGTTTATTTTGGGGCATTGCGGGTTTGATATTAGTTGGAGTATTATTGATGAGTGCTATTAAAATTTACAGGATAGTAAGGAAGAAATAGATACTACTGGGAATTTGGTAGGCAAAATGAAGTATACTCAGTTAAGTGTGTCTATTTATTCAAATACAACTGGCGACTGTCGTAAGTAACTATTTTCCTCCAGGATCTGAATCATGAACCTGGCTACATTTTTTCTGCTGATCATCAGTCCTGGTTTTCCTTCATTGTTCAGGCTTACAAAAATTTCCTTTTCCTTTTTACTATTCGATAATCCGACCGGCCTGACGGCGGTCCAGTCAAGTTGGGTATTTTGTAATAAGGATTCTTGTCTTTCATGATCACGGTAAGCGACACCCACATTACTATGGTCGATGATCCACCGGAACCACCCGGGTATTACAGCCCTGGTTTCATGGACTCCCCATGCTGTCGTGATAATTATCCTTCGAATATTTTTTTGCTGACATAGATCAACGACGTCAGCAAGGGTATCTGATAAAAAATGATCTCCTGTACGCAAAGGTGACCAGGGAAAATCTGACGTCCTGGAAATATTAAGTGTGCTTAAAACAGCATCACATCCATGCATGGCATTATCAATTTTATTTCTTTCAGACGGACTGCCTTCAAAAATCCTAAGATTTGCTTCCTTGCCTGAAGTATATGTATGAAAAGAAGCTAAAGAGGAAATATTACGTACCAGCACATGCAGAGAGTGACCCCTTCGAAGGGCTTCTGCTATGAGTAATTTACCTGTCCTGCCGCTACCACCCAGTATAAAAATCTTCATATATGTAATTAAAGATACAATCCAGTGATCGACAATTAATAAAGTGAACTATTTTTCCCCGCTCTTTATTTTTAGTTCGAGTTTGTGCATGCTTTTACTTCAAGACTGTACACACCGAACTCTTCAACAACCTTACCTTTTATATGGTAAATTCCATTTCCTTTCAGCATCAAAAAATGTACTTTCGTATTTAAGTTATGTTGGATGCACCCGTTAAGAAGTTAAGCCCTCGTTTCAACGTTGTCCTGATCATGGGGCTGCTCACTGCGATTGGTCCGCTGTCTATCGATATGTATCTCCCGGCATTTCCAGCCATTGCCAAAAGTCTGGATACCACAGTGTCCCGGGTTACGTTGTCGTTATCCAGTTTTTTCATCGGAATTTCTGCAGGACAACTTTTATATGGGCCATTGCTTGAAAGATTTGGTAGAAAGAAACCCTTGTATGCCGGACTGTTCGTGTATTTTCTTGCTTCCCTGGGTTGTGCATTTGCCCAGTCAGTGGATACATTAATCATATTACGATTTTTGCAGGCTATGGGTGGATGTGTTGGAATGGTCGCAGCAAGGGCTATGGTAAGGGACCTGTTTGATGTCACAGATAGTGCGAAAGTTTTCTCGATGCTGATGTTGGTTGTATCTGTTTCGCCTATTATTGCACCCACATTAGGTGGGTACATAACAGATTTATTTGGATGGCGTTATATTTTCGCGATGCTCATTGTAATTGTGTTGTTTATTCTTGTAGGCACATTCTTTTTTCTTCCCGAAAGCAAAAAGCCAAATCCGGAATTTTCATTGCGTCCTGTACCCATACTTAAAAACTTTGCTTCTGTATTAAGACATCCATATTTTATTACCTATGCATTGACTGGAGCAGTGTCTTCTGCCGGCCTGTATGCTTATATAGCCGGTTCGCCTTATGTGTTCATGGAAATTTTTAAGGTGACCGGATCACAGTTCGGGTGGATCTTTGCCATTATAGCAGCTGGACTAATTGGTGCAAGTCAAATCAACACCATCTTACTTAGGCAGTCACAAAGTGAACATATCATCAAAATGGCAACTTTCAGCCAGGCGTTGATCGGGGCCATTCTTGTTGTAATTACTTTGATGGGTTGGAGCAATTTGTATTTGACGGTTTTCCTGATATTTCTCTTTCTTGCCTGCCAGGGTTTTATTTTTCCAAATGCAACTGCACTTGCCCTTGCACCATTGGGTCATAATGCTGGTAATGCTTCAGCGTTGATAGGAACCATTCAGATGACCATTGGCGCCAGTGCGTCTGCCATCGTGAGTGTATTGCAGAACCATACGGCATTACCCATGGCCGTGGTAATGACATGCAGTGCTGCTGGCGCATTTGTGGTATATACCTTGGGCCGAAAATTTATTATTCGACGCATCACTCCTGAGGCGCACAAAGAAGTTGATGTTGACCTGGCTGCCGGGATCTGAGTTCATTATTTTTTGAGGATCCGCTGCAATTGCCTCGCTGTTTTGAAACCGCATTGCGATGCTATATAGTCCATGGTAAAATCTGGATTGTTTAACATGGTACGTGCCGTTTCTTTCCTTAGTAGGGTAATGTATTCGAGAATAGTGGAACCTGTTTTTTCTTTAAACACCCGGCTAAGATTACGTGAACTCATTCCAACAAGTGAAGCAAGTGTTTCAATATCATTATCCTGCGAGATATGTTCGATGAGATAATCCTGCACCTCATGGATCTGTGGATTGATGTGATTCCGGTAATCAAGGTAAACACTTTGCTGATTATGTTTACCGCTTCTTCGGTGATATACTACGAGCCCCCTCGCAACCTTGTGGGTAAAAAGTGGACCTTTTAAATCTTCCAGAATAGCCAGTGCCAGGTCTATTCCCGCACTGATGCCTGCACTGGTATACACATAATTGTTTTTAATAAATAAAATATCAGCTATTACTTTGGATTTGGGGAACTGCTGTTGTAAAGCTTTTACTCTCCTCCAGTGCGTAGTACATTCTGTATCATTCAGTAAACCGGCGTGACCCAGTGCAAAAGCTCCATTGCATATAGAACATACGGATATTTTCTTTTCAGCGCAGTTTTTCAGCCAGCTGAAAAATTCCTTTTGCGATTTAAAATCAATGCTGTTCACATAATCCATGTCCATTCCCGGAACAAATACATAGTCGCCTTGTCTCAATTTCGCTGATGAGAAATGTGGAAGTACGGCAAATCCAAGTCCGGCTGTGCTTACAGCATTGTCCTGAACCTGGTAAAATTCAATGTTGATATCGAACCCATAAAATTTTGCTTCGGTAAAAACCTGGACAGGTCCGGATAGGTCAAGTAATTCAACGGTTGGCGGTATAATAAAGGCTACTTTTTGCATACGTTTGATTTGATTTTATTTGAAAGGGAAGGTAGATTGACCTTCAAGTTGGAGACGGACAGTATGGCGTCATTTAAGGACAATATTTAAGTTAAGTCAAAATCTCACACTGAATTCCCAAATTGTTTAAATAGTCCGTGATGGATTGGATGGATGCCATACTGCCATCTATCCTCAGGATTTTTTCTCCGTCGCTCAAATCAAAATTGATTCCGGCTGTTGGAGATATCAATTTTAGGATTGTCAGTGTCTGCATAGCCAGCATATTATTCGCAATATCTGTCGTATATACTGCAATCATAACGTTAAATTTAAGGTGAATGAACTGCTGATGAATATGTCAACCAATACAAAAGTATTCTGGATGAGGCACCTGTTGAGGACGACAAGGCGTCAAAAACGGACAGCTAAAACACAAACATTGGACAGGTCTCAAAAATCAGATCCTCTATCTAAGCTTTATCCCTGCACCAATTTCGATAGTGGCATTCTCTCCCATTCCTGCCAGGCCATCCTTAAGGGGAACGTACAGCCTGGTACTCATAAAATATTTTTTCCTGACCATCTTCAAATTATACATCAGGCCAAAGTCAGATGTAGTACCAGTTGATTTTGTTGTAATTTTTTCGGGCAGATGCTCATTGTCCAGGGTGCCTGAATATGCATAATACTTTACACCTGCCAGGAATGAAAATGTATTCATTGTGTGCTTTGTATATAATGAAGTGCCGATGCCAAATTTTTGTATCAATGCATAGTTATGGTTTTGGAGGACGTCTTCCATCCTCGCAAACGGAATGGCAAACGAGAAAACGGAATGGGAGATGATGCTGAACCTTTTATGGACATTATACTGAAGCAAGTTCGAGACCTGAACGTCCATTGCCATCAGTTTTGTACCAATTGCAGGTTCTGTTGTTAACCGGTAAGGAATGTTTTGTTGCGAGCCCGAATGTTGAGACATGGCGGAGCCGGTTATAAGGCTTAACGTAATGATTATAATTATTCTGTTCATGTTATCTGTTTTTGAAATAGAAGGAAATAGCGTTTTCGATGTCTGTATTCCTGGACGTATTATGGCCTCGTCCACCAACAATATTGAAAGTTGATGCAGTGTTCAGGTAAAATTTTACCAGGCGTTGGTATAGAAGATCATTTGCAGGCAACAGCGCACCTTCGGTTGCCCCGGCACCTATAAATACCAGCTGCCGCTTGTCTTTAATGGAGGGCCGTGATTCCTGTTCGTATTGTAGTATCACGGAATTGTCATAGAATAGTGAAGGACTGAGTAGCAGGTAGTTGCCAAATACTTCATTGTGTTTGGTAAAGGCGAAAGCTCCAAAAAGTCCGCCGAATGAATGCCCTATTATTACCCTGTTTTTTCGGAGGGTATCGGCCCTAAAATCCTGTTGTATTCGAGGTATGAGTTCCTTTTTGATGAAATTTAAGAAGGCCACACTACCACCGTCACCGTAGGTAGTTTTGGTAGGTGTGTAATCTATGTTTCTGTTGTCGCCATAGCCTATTCCCACGACAATAACATTTTGGGTATTTAAACAGGTGCTTATTTTTTTGCACTGATCGGCGACCAGTTCCTGGTTCTGATCTGCGTCAAGCACATAAATAGTAGGATAATAATCCGTTGATGACGGGTAACCTTCTGGAAGGAAAATGCTAATCTGGTAGGTTTTACCTTTTTCGGCCGAAACAATCCTAAAATTTTTGTTTAGGGCAGGGTTTTGCGCGATGGATTCTTTTTTACACGAGAACAGTGTTACCAGAGCGGATAGAAAAATGAAGTATTTCATATAAATTATTTGTTGGTGATTTTTTCAAATATTTCCGTACGGCCGAACAGTGAAATGCCTATATACCCTCTCACTTTGAGGTTGTTTCCTTCAATGGTCATCTTGCACGAATATGTTTTTCCCGTTTCAGGATCATATATCTCGCCGTTGCTGTAGACGCCATTTGAAAAGGAAAATCCGGTAAGGAATTCAAGGCCCAATACCGCCCGCCTTTGTAATGACCTGACCGGGTTTTTGTCATCCTGTTTTGGCAATTTCAGCCACACGAATTTTCCAAAGTATTCCTGTCCTTTAAGATAGATTTCGATCTTCGCATCTTTTTTAGGAGACCAATACGAACCAATGATGTCATTTGGAGCGTAGAGGTTAATTTCAGTGAATGCTTGTGAGACAAACATGACCATGATCAATAGAAGTACTGTGTTGTTTTTTTTCATTTTAGTCTGATTTATACAGCAAAGCTACCCTGGCCGAAAAAGGTATAAGGGACAGCTTAATGTCAAAAACAGACAAGGGCGAAGTCAAAGGATAAAAGGCAAAAAGACCTTACATAGCAGGAAAGACTATTGTGTATAAGTGCTTGGGAAACAACAAAAAAAACCGCACAAATTTGATTGTGCGGTATAATGTGGAGGATATCGGAGTCGAACCGACGACCTCTTGCATGCCATGCAAGCGCTCTAGCCAGCTGAGCTAATCCCCCATTATTTTTATTAAATATCTTAAACGTTAGATTCCAAACTGGCGAAATTACCGCGTTGCGGTACGCTCTAGCCAGCTGATTTAATCGCCATCAGGGTCGCAAAACTAAGGGAAATATCACAACTGAATAGCTTAATTTCTAACTTTTCATCTACATAAGGGCCAGACCCCGCCAAACCGAGATGAAAGCGAATGTACCTGCTGTGATCCTTCGCACATAGAAATCATTAGACAGATTTTCGTCGATCTACCTTTTTTTGAACCGCTACAATATGGCTTAAATTGTTGCAGGCCCAGGTTAGTAACACTACAAAGTGTTGAAGGTATTCTTCACCCATTGGTGTAATGGTGTATTCTACCTTAGGTGGAATTTGCGGGTACATCTTTCGCTCCACAAGGCCGTAACGTTCCAGGTTTTTCAGGGTCACGGTAAGCATCTTTTGAGAAATGCCCGAAATGGCAGTTTTCAGCTCGTTAAAGCGTAATGTTTTTTTCTGTCCTAACACCATCATCACCAGCGTTGACCATTTGTCGCTTGTGTTGTGCAGAACGTCCTTCACCGGACAAGGCATCTTGCACTTTGCAGACATGCCGGTTAAAACTTCTGAAATTTTTTTTTGGCTCTGTAATGCAGTAGGAACTTTAATCGTATCCATTTGGTAACTGTGTTTCTGTTTGGTGCCTTCTTGTTTACAAAGTTAAACTGTCCTTCCTTTGGTATACAAAAGTAACTAAAAACCTTTTGTAAACTATGGATATGAAACAGAAAGTTATTTTTATCACGGGCACAAATAGTGGTTTTGGCTGGCTTCACGTTCACACTTTATCGAACGCAGGGCACATCGTATACGCTTCCATTCGGGACATAAAGGGTCGCAATGCCTCCAAGGCGGCCGAATTGGAGCGTTTGTCCAACGTAACGGTTGTAGAAGCTGAACTTAATGATGCTGCATCTGTAAAGGCAGCGGTGGATATAGTGATTGCGGCGGAAGGACGCATCGATGTGTTGATTAACAATGCAGGCAACTTCACCAGCGGTATTGCCGAAACGTTTACGGATGAGGATGTTGACTTTTTATTCAACGTACATTTTAAAGGTACCTGGCGCACCATCAAACAAGTGTTGCCACACATGCGCAAACAGGGCGAAGGATTGATCATCAACACCTCGAGTGTGCTGGGACGGTTTTCCTCTCCATTCATGACTTTTTATAATAGTGCCAAGTTTGCGGTGGAAGGCTTGAGCGAAGGCTTGCGATACGAACTGCGTCCATTGGGTATTGATGTGGTCTTAATTCAACCCGGCGCTTTTCCTACAGAGATATTTAGCAAAGCGGGGCAGGGTTCGGATAGCAGCGTAATCAACGGTTATGGCGAACTTGCTAAAGTTCCGGAACAAATTGGTGAGGGCATCGGGCAATTGTTTGCGAACGTTAAGCCAAATGCGCAAGATGTAGCCGATGCTGTACTGCGATTGATTGAACTACCTAATGGTCAGCGTCCGTTGCGCACTGTAGTGGATGCAGTAACTGGCAAGTTTGTTGAAGATGCCAACGATCGTGTAAGAGAAGGGCACCGCGACTTTGTGTCCGCTTTTGGCTTACAAGGATTATTAGACTAAAAAACAACTTAAAATGAATAAGTTTCAGGTTGTCTAATATTTATTCAACAATGAATCTGATTAGCGCTAAGTGAATTTAAGATTTTGATTTTGATACCACCTGCGTTGCAGGTGGTATTTTAATATTCCTTACTGGCTTCATACGTCCAGTAATTGTTATAGTTGTTTACTTGTGAAATCATTTTGTTGAACCTTTGATGCAACTTATATTATTTTCCGTTAAACGAAATCAGTTATAGCAACAAGATATTGACTATTGAATTGTCTTATTTCTTTTGGAAATATTAAATTATATCTTCGATAAAAACCAACACACATGTATGTAGGCAGAACGTTTACATTCCAACTGGTCTGGCATTTTGCCTGGAAAAACTTGCTTCGTAGTTTTCTAGTTGCCCTCCTTGCTTGTGTGTTGTATAAAGTAGTTGGCTGGCGCTGGCTGGGAATTTCCTTTATACCTGTAGCCACAATCGGAACTGCGGTGGCGTTTTATGTAGGCTTGAAAAACAACCAGGCATACGACCGTTTGTGGGAAGCCAGAAAATTGTGGGGGAACATAACGAATACCTCACGGAGCTTTGCCGCCATGCTGATTGCTGTAGTGCCAGACAAAGCCATCCAGAAAGAATTTTTGTACCGACATATTTCCTGGGTACACATTTTGAGGCTGCAGTTGCGTAAAACAATTCCGTGGGCAACCAGCTCAGAACACCTGCATCAGACTTTCCTGAGCGAAAAACACGAGCTGGAACAGTTTGATGACGGTGTTAAGAAAATTTTTATCGATGGCGGCAAACTGGAATACTTTGACATGTTGGTTAAGCGTAGCAATATTGCCAACCATCTACTGAAAAAACAAATTCATGAACTGGGGCAACTTAAGAAAAAAGGGGTTGTCGATGATTTTGAGCACAGTGATCTTGTAAAACAGATAACTGAACTAATCAACCACCAGGGCGGGTGCGAACGAATTAAAAGTACACCCCTATACCGGCAATACAGTTTATTTAGCAGGGTTTTTGTTGTGTTGTTTATTTCGCTGTTGCCCTTTGGGCTGATGAATGAAATGGACAAAGCCAGTCAATACGGTGTATGGTTGACCATACCTTTCTCGATGCTGATTTCCTGGGTATTTTATACGATGGAGCAGATCGGTGAATTTAGTGAGAACCCATTTGACAACAGCTTAAATGATGTTCCGTTGAGTGCTATCTGCACTACCATTGAAACTGACATGAAAGAATTTTTGGGCGATGATAATATTCCAAAGAAGGCAGCACCGGTGGACGAAGTTTTACTATAATCTGCAAAAAACAACAGCATGAATTTTGAGACCATTTTTTCCAACAACCAGCAATGGGTAGCCGAAAGATTAGCCACCGATCCGGATTATTTTATCAATTTATCCAAGGGGCAACATCCGGAATTCTTATACATTGGTTGCAGCGATAGCCGTGTCACTGCCGAAGACCTCATGGGGGTAAAACCTGGCGAGGTGTTCATCCACCGCAATGTAGCCAACCTGGTTGTTAGCACCGACAATAATTTGAATGCCGTGGTACAGTACGCCGTAGAATACCTGAAAGTAAAACACATCATTGTTTGCGGACATTACGAGTGCGGTGGTGTTAAAGCAGCTCTTCATCCCAGCGATATGGGTCAGCTTAATAGCTGGTTACAGACCTTGCGGGATGTGTATCGCTTACATCAGACAGAGTTGAACGCCATTGAAGATGATCAACAACGATTTGATCGGCTGGTAGAGCTGAATGTAATGGAGCAATGTATCAACATCATAAAGATAGATCATGTACAGCGGTGCTGGTACAAAACGGGTTTTCCAACTGTGCATGGATGGGTGTTTAATGTCCGTAATGGAAATTTGATTGATTTAGGACTTGATATGGAAAAAGTATTCGGAGAGGTGCGTGGTATTTATGACCTAAAACCATTAGAAACTTTAAAATAGCTGGAGCAAAATGAGTTTGAATATTGCCATTATCGGCACCGGAAATATTGGAAGCACGTTGGCAAAAGCTTTTTTGAAAGCCGGACACAGCGTAATGATTGGCGCCCGTTTTCCACTTTCCGAAAGATCTGTCGCGTTAGCAACTGCTGTTGGCGAAGACCTCTTTGATACCATAGGATCGGTGGCAAAATTAATGGATGTTATTGTAATAGCGACACCGGCTACCCAAGCAATAGAAGCCACAAAAGAACTAGGTAACACGGTGGGAAAAATAATTATCGATACGATGAACACCGTTGGCAAAGGTGCTGAAGGATTTACGAATACTACAGATGCGATCCTGGCTCACACACAAACGAGAGACATTGTAAAATGTTTCAACACCACCGGCTTTGAAAATTTGGCGGATCCTTTTTACAACGGAACTGCCATTGACATGTTCGTAGCCGGCAACAGTGAAAGAGGAAAGAAGGTAGCAGTACAATTGGCAAAAGATGTTGGTTTTGGTGTCGTGCACGATTTTGGCGGCAACGATCAATTTTTCTTGCTTGAGCAATTTGCAAAATGCTGGATAAATCTTGCCATCCTCCAAAAAAAGAATAGGGGTATTGCGTTTAAATTGGTCGAGAGGTAGTATTTGCTGGAATATCATTAGGTTAGTAAGTAGCATACTAAAATACGCAATGCTATATTGCAACTGGGTACTTACTGGTCTTTCGACCAATAGCAATAAATATAAAAGCTACTGCTACGAAAAATATTGTAAGTAAACCACTGTTCGACATCGCTTTTGTCCATCCGATTTGCGATACATTAATAAAAGGGTATGGGTAAAAACCAGATATGGCTCCACGTATGTTAATCAATACAAAATAAGCTACCGGGTAAATCATCCATTTCTTGATTTGATAGTAGTGAATTTCTTCCTTCTTTTCATACAAGTACCAATATAGCATCACCACCAGAGGGTTGAACGTATGAAGCATTTCATCTACTACTTGTTGCATACCTGTAGGTTGCCAAATTTGTCGCAGTAAGACTTGATATACGATTCCTACGATAAATATGTAAACCGTTACTGCGGTAAGAACCCCTGCTTTATTTGTAAAGCGAATATTAAAAGCCTGACCGGTGAAATAAATGGCCACTAAAGCATTAGTGAGGATAGTGAAGAAACTGAAAAACCTTATTATGGTTTCAGGAACGGAAGCTACCCTGTTTTGTAGCATGAGAAAGAATTGAACAATTACGGCAAACCAGGTTGAAATAGCAAATACAATAGCAAGTAATTTGCGCATAGGTGTCTTAGAATTAGTGCAATGAGTTTCACAAATTTAGTGGAAATAGGACAAAGAAAGAACTGTTTAGACGGCTTAGATTTTCACAAACCCGCACTTGTCTTATTTTATATATTAAAAAGAGGCTGTCTCAAATTTTTGAAACAGCCTCATATACTTAAAAAGTTAAGTATTTTACTATACCAGACAGCAATAATTATGCAGGAACCTTTTCCAATTTTTCTCTATCCCAAAAACGATGCATAGCTATTGCCTTCACAAATTGTGATGCCAAAGTATTGTTGTTACTGTTCACAACAATCCCTTTGGTTGTAGCCTCCTCATCAGTAAATTGCTTCGGCATTTTTTTATAAAAGTACGTTTCTTCGAATACCTGGAGGGAATCTTCATCTGCAGCAATCGCTTTACAATGTTTAAAAGCTTCATTTAAAAAATGTATAGCGTCAGGCTCACCCGCAAGCGTAGCTACACTGTTGATGCCACCG
>JANMMA010000331.1:0-6035 GCA_031372815.1 Sphingobacteriales bacterium | reverse complement strand
GTGAACCATATCCCTGTGCAACGGAATCACTTTGCACGTCACCATCATAATTTTTACAGGCCCAGATAAATGCACCATTCCATTTCATTGCACTGGCTACCATATCATCAATGAGACGGTGTTCATAAGTTATCCCTGCTGATTTGAATGTTGTTGCAAATTCTGCTTCAAACACCTCTTGAAAAATGTCCTTAAATCGGCCGTCATATTTTTTATGAATGGTGTTTTTTGTGCTGAGGTATAATGGCCATAGTTTTTGCAATGCCATATTCATACAACTGCGGGCGAAGCCACGAATGCTTTCATCTGTATTATACATGGCCAGCGCAACACCACCACCCTTGTACTGGTAAACTTCGTGTTCAATTAGTTTCCCGTCTTCTCCTTCAAATTTAATAGTCAGTTTTCCTTTTCCCGGTACCACGAAATCGGTAGCACGATACTGGTCGCCAAATGCATGCCGTCCAACAATGATTGGTTTGTCCCAGGTAGTCACCAGACGAGGGATATTTTTTATAACGATGGGTTCACGGAAAACAGTGCCATCAAGGATATTGCGGATGGTACCATTGGGACTCTTCCACATTTGCTTCAACTTGAATTCCTTAACGCGTTCTTCATCTGGCGTAATGGTAGCGCATTTAATTCCGACACCATATTGCCGGATGGCGTTTGCAGCGTCTATAGTAACCTGATCATTGGTTTGATCACGATATTCAATTCCAAGATCATAATATTTTATGTCAATGTCGAGATAGGGGAGAATCAACTTTTGTTTGATAAAGGTCCAGATGATCCTTGTCATCTCATCTCCATCCAGTTCAACAACCGGATTAGCTACTTTGATTTTTACTGGCATTATTACGTTGTTTGATTTTGTGTTAAGGGGCTACAAATGTAAGCCCTGTTAATATATATAGCAAAAGCTAATGAACCATTATCCGGGTGTTTTCTTCGGTAGAATAGCCTCAATTAACGTTCATTCAGCCTTTTTTTCTATCTTGATTCCATGAAATCATTCTTCTGGGTCATGCTTTGCTGTATCACCCTTTTTTCCTGCAAGGGTAAAAAGAAAATGCTGAGTGGGGACGACACTGTTACAGCTGAGGAATTTGTTGAGTCTTTCCCTCTGATAGACCTGCCGGTAGTGCTCTCTGATACCACCATCAACAATAAACTGAGTGATTCAGCGCTGATTAGCCCAAAATTACTCCGTGAACTTGTGCCAGACAGTGTTTTCTCCAGGGAATTTGGCAAAGGATCAAAACCGAAATATTATCTCATTGGTCGGGCTGCAGATAAAAATGAGGACAATTACCTCCTTATCAAAGCCGCTACTGCGACCAGGCAGGCTGGATATATAGTGTGTTTCGACAAAGATCATACATTCAAAGCAGGTATGCTGGTAGTGACCAACAGCGGGGATAGAAATGTCCATTACCTGGGTGGACTTGACAAAAAATTTACCATTACCCGAAACAGGATGAAGCGTTCGGCCGATGGGCAGATGTTTTATAATAAAAATGTTTACGTCTATAACACGGCTGGAGTGTTCACCCTAATCCTTACTGAATCTAATGAAGAGCTTGAAGTAAAAGAGGTATACAACCCTTACGACACTTTGCCCAGACTCAACAAACTTTCGGGTGATTATATTAAAGACAAAAAAAACCTGGTGAGCATTCGGGATGGAGCCAAAACAGGCAGGCTGCTTTTTTTCATTCATTTTGAGAAAAATACTGGTGAATGTGTGGGAGAACTGAAAGGAGAAGCTACGATGATCAAGCCTAACCTTGCGCAGTATACCGCTTCCGGTGACCCCTGCGCGTTAGAATTCAGTTTTGCCAATAACCAGGTAACCATCAAAGAATTGCAGGGATGTGGTAATTATCGTGGTATCCGATGCTTTTTCGAAGGCAGTTATCCCCGAAAACTGGTAAAACGACCTGTCGAAGCCAAAAAGAAGAAACGTTGATGGTGAAGGGCTCCTTCAATCCGCAATTCGTAATTCGCAATCCGTAATCGCCGAAGGCGCCAATGCGCCAATCCGCCAATGCGCTTATTTGCCTCCCTTTGCGTCATTTTTACACTGCAACAATCTGAATTCCTTTTTTCCGTTTATATTGCGCCCTCATTTCATAAAGCAAGCAATCGTTATATGACCAATTTCAGTCATTACAACGTACCCTATCCCGTTGATTCCCGGTACACCACAAAATCGGCTTATTTCTCTATGGAATTTGCCATCCATCAGCCATTAAAAATATATAGTGGCGGTTTGGGTTTTCTGGCCGGCTCACACCTGCGGAGTGCGTTTGAATTAAAACAGAACCTGATCGGCATAGGTATTCTATGGAAATATGGATACTATGACCAGGCAAGAAACCAGGACCAGTCGCTCCAGGTGCAGTGGAATGAAAAAATCTATAATTTCCTGGAAGACACAGGTATAAAGTTTCAGATCAACATTCATGATGCCCCTGTCTGGATCAAAGTATGGTACCTGAATCCCAACACCTTTAACAGTGCACCGCTTTTCCTGTTGAGTACTGATGTTCCGGAGAATGATTATGTTTCGCAGACTATTACCCATCGGCTGTATGATGCTAATGTAGCCACCAAAGTGGCACAGTTCATACTGCTTGGTATAGGTGGTGCTAAACTTCTTGACGAGATCAACTATGCCCCGGATGTATATCACATGAATGAAGCACATGCTGTTTCTGCTGTATTTTACCTGTTGAAGAAATTCGGCAGTAAGGAAGAGCTTAAGAAAAGGCTGGTATTTACTACCCATACACCGGAAGAAGCTGGGAATGAAAAGCACGATATCCACCTCTGCCATAAGATGTCGTATTTCAATGGTTACAGTGTTGATGAAGTAAAGGCAATGACTGGTCTGCATGATGACCAATTTAACCACTCACTTGTTGCACTCCGTTTTGCCAGGTTATCTAACGCGGTTTCTGAATTACACGGCCATGTCAGCAGGAAGATGTGGAGTAAATATCCTGACACAGCTAATATCATTCACATCACCAATGCACAAAACTGGAAATACTGGGCCGATAAACAACTTTATTTTGCCATGGATGAGCAGAATGAAGAGCGTTTTATTGACCGCAAGCGTTATCTGAAGAAAAGGGCCTTCGATCTGGTGGCGGACCAAACGGGTAAACTGATGGATCCGGATGTGCTCACCATTGTCTGGGCGCGGCGTTTTGCAGGATACAAAAGAGCAGAACTGATCACCCGCGATAAGAAAAGATTTGAAGCATTACTTAATAATAAAAAGTATCCTGTGCAGATCATCTGGGCCGGAAAGCCATATCCGGTAGATTATCCTGCCATCAGCGATTTCAATCACCTTATTCACCTGAGTAAGAACTACAAAAATGTTGCAGTATGTGTGGGATACGAATTACAACTGAGTAAAAGGCTTAAGCAGGCTGCTGATGTGTGGCTCAATAATCCACGCGTTCCGCGCGAAGCTTCGGGCACCAGCGGAATGACTGCAGCCATGAATGGTGCGGTGAATTTCTCCACTAATGACGGATGGATCGTTGAATTCATTGACCATGGGCATAATGGTTTTGTAGTGCCACAGGTGGATTATGAAAAAATGCATGTGCATGAGCAGGATGAATATGACCTCGACCAGATCTACGATATTCTGGAAAATCAAATCCTCCCGTCTTATTATGATAAAGCCGAAACCTGGAGACAAGTGGTAAAGAATGGAATGAGGGATGTCCGGTTTCAGTTTGACTCCAACAGGATGGCCGACCAATACTACGAACTTTTATATAACGCGAAATAATTAACCAGTCGGCCCATCTCTTGCCGGCTGTTTAACATTGCCCCAGATGGACACATATGTGAGATCGATAGAAGTCCGGTGGTCAGACCTTGATCCCAATTTCCATATGACCCATTCACGGTATTATGATCTTGGTGCTTACATCCGGATGTGCTTTTTTGTCGAAAATGGAATTACTCCTCATGAATTGCACGCCCACAGACTTGGTCCCATCCTCCTTAGGGAAGAATGTGTATTCAGGAGAGAAATCAAGTTCGGTGATGAAGTAAAAATCGATCTGCACATCAGTAAAGCGCGCCAGAATCTTTTACGGTGGTCAATACGACATCATATCCATCGTAACGGGGAATTATCTGCCACAATCAACGTGGATGGTTCATGGATTCACCTTGACAGAAGAAAGATGGCCATGCCACCGCAGTCTTTTATTGACGTATTCAATATGATGCCAAAGTCTGATGACTTCCATTGGATGTAGAAATCTATCTGGTAAGGCAAACAAAACCTTAAGGCTTTCCCGCTTACATTTTACCATCTTCTTTGTACTTTGCAGGTATGAAAAAAACATATCTACACCTGGTTTTGATGTTCATATTATTAAGCTGCAGTAACCAGGCTCAGAATACTCTACCTGTGAATGAATATGAAACGAAATTGAAGGATAAGAATGCCGTGTTGCTGGATGTAAGGACAAGTGCTGAATATAACACCGGCCATATTCAAAATTCCTTTCAGGCCGACTGGACAAACCGGGCACAGTTTGATGAACGGACGCAATACCTCGACAAAAACAAGACCATCTACATTTATTGCGCATCTGGTGCAAGGTCTGCTTCTGCCGCTGATGTGCTAAGGGACAAAGGCTACAACGTTGTTAATCTGGAAGGAGGGATCACTGCATGGAAGAAAGCAGGAAAAGCTGTTGAAGGACTAAGCGAAGAGAATAAGATCAGTAATGACCAGTACAATGACCTGATTAATTCTGCCAACCTGGTTATGATAGATTACGGTGCTTCGTGGTGCCCCCCATGTAAGAAGATGGAGCCTGTGATAGAGGAAATAAAGAAGACGATGGCAGATAAAGTTTCGGTAAAATTTGTGGATGGTGGTACCAATACTTCACTTATGACCACCTGGAAAGTGGATGCCTTACCAACATTTATCGTTTATCAGAAGGGCAAAGAAGTATGGAGAAAACAAGGCATTGTAAGTAAAGAAGACTTGCTTGCAGTGATCAACGGGTTTCAATGATAAAAAATTTATGGCATCATCCATTAGCAAGAACCTTGCTAAGCCTGATGTTATATATCGGGATTTATTATATCCTTTTCAAAGACCTTAAGAATATACTGCTACTGGTTATGGTGATCATTATCCATGAAACCGGTCATTTCGCTGCCATGAAAATATATGGCTACGGAAATGTAAAGATGCTGTTCATTCCGCTGTTGGGGGCTTTTGTTTCAGGGCAGCCCAAACATATTCACCCGGTAAAAAAAATGGTCATTCTTATGTCCGGTCCTTTGCCTGGAATACTGATTGGAATGTTTTGTGCAATGATGTATTCCATATCCCATACCTATATCTACTACCAGCTAGCACTGATGTTCATTTTCCTGAATGTTTTCAACCTTCTCCCCGTATCGCCACTTGACGGCGGGCAAATGCTTGAAACGCTTTTCTTCAGAACTAACAGGGTCGTACAAACGATATTTTTGGCTTTGTCTTCGATAGTCATGTTAGTGCTGGTGCTGCGAACAAAGAATTATGTACTGGTGCTGATCGTTGTTTTCTTATTGATGAGGATAAAACTTGTGTGGAAGAAAGGGGATATAGAAAACGGTGTTGATGAGGAAGTCGAAGAAATAACCCTGGGGTATAAAGGAAAAGCAGCCTTTAGTATATTATGGCTGCTTTTCATCCTTATGCCAATGTTGGCACTAATCAGAATTAATTCCTGATAGGTTATGCGTCTACCCTGTCTACCTGGATATTAGCGTGAAGCTTAACTTCATCGCTTACCACTGCACCACCTGTCTCAGTCAATGCTCCCCAAACCAATCCAAAATCTTTCCTGTTGATTTTTCCGTTAAGCTCAAATCCTGCTTTTGTTTTGCCGTAAAAAGGATCTTTAGTGGTTCCCGCAAATTCAACACTAAGTTGCACAGGGCGAGTTACATCGCGAATGGTAAGGTCGCCATTCAGGATATAGTCT
>JANMMA010000229.1:0-10398 GCA_031372815.1 Sphingobacteriales bacterium | reverse complement strand
CAGGAATTACCCTTTCAAAGTGTTCGGGCTTTTTGCTTCTCCATTCAGGGTCGTAACTGACAAACCAGGAAAGCCATAAAGTCCGGGAGAGCCTCATAAAAATGGGTTGGAGTAATATCATAGCTACCGCATTAACGCCCATCCAGACAAAAAACCTGTTGTCTGTCAAAGAAAACCCGATAGTAAGCCACCAAAGGATCAATGTTGTAACGCTGAATCCTACCGTGAGTGCATAGCTTACGTATCCTGTGCCATAGTAAAATCCCACTTCTATTTCAGTTGGCTGTCCACAAACCGGGCAGGATTCATGCATTTTAACGGTCGACTTTAGATCATATGGATTTTGAGAAGTGTAAATTTTTCCGGTTCGGCACCTTGGGCACCTGTTATCAAGAACACTGACCATATAACTGGGCCTCGGGTATTTCGCCTCAATGTTTTCCATAGTGCAAAAATACGACAAATGCAGGCAAGCAGGATGAGTACTGTATAGGTCTGGAAATTTAATTTCCGAAACATAAGATGTTAGAGCATATCATTTAACTCATATGCAGAACATCATCATGTAGAACACAAGAGTATAAATTATCATGAACCGAGCCCATCAAGCAGTGTTTCCATTTTGACGCTTCTTGATCCTTTGATCAGCAACAATGAATTTTTTATTGATGCATTTTTCAGCCACTCCAGGGTAGATGAGGCGGTATCGAAGTATTTATATTGATGCTTAACGTGGGCAAAGTCTCCGCCTGTCAGCAACACTTCCTTCCATACATATTGTTCGAGTAATAAAACAATCGCCTGGTGTTCTGCAACACTTTCTTCACCAAGTTCCATCATTCCGCCTATGCATACGTATTTATCCTGCTGCGGCTGTCGCGCGAAATTTTCAATAGCAGCTTTCATACTGGTAGGATTAGCATTATAGGCATCCAGTATGATGGTGTTTGTTCCTTTTTGTAAAAGTTGAGACCTGCTGTTTGTTGGCGCATACGACGCTATTGCTTTTTTGATTTTTTGAGCAGGCACATCGAAGTGTTCCCCTATTGCAACGGCCACAATAATATTGGGGAGGTTATAATCGCCAACAAGTTGAGTTTTGATTTCTTTGAGTGCAGTTCCGCTATTCATCATCACTTCCAAAAAAGGCTGGCTGGTTGACACGATGCCAGTCACGTCTGCATTTTTTGTACCGTAAGTTACCAGGTGGGGGATGCCCTTGCTCATTTGATGAAAATACTCGTAGTCCCACATCACAAAAGCAGTACCGTTATTAAGCCGCAGAAAATCATATAGTTCACCTTTACCTTTTCTCACTCCTTCAATGCCACCGAATCCTTCCAGGTGGGCCTTCCCGCAGTTTGTAATAACGCCGTGTGTGGGTAGTGTATATAAGCAATATCCTTCGATTTCTTTCTGGTGGTTCGCACCCATTTCAATGACTGCCATTTCTGTATCTTTTGTGACCGTTAATATGGTCAGTGGAACACCGATGTGATTGTTCAGGTTCCCCACCGTTGTGGTGGTTTTATACGACGTCGACAATACAGCATTAACCAATTCCTTGGTAGTTGTTTTTCCATTGCTACCGGTAATGGCAATAAAAGGAATGCTTAATTGTTTTCGGTGGTGAAGCGCAAGTTCCTGTAAGGCCTGAAGCGCATCGGGAAAGACAAAGATCCTGTCGTCAGAAAGGCCAGGTTCCTCATCAACAACCACGGCAGCAGCGCCGGCTTCCAATGCTTTGGAAGCAAAAGAATTCCCGTTGAAATTAGGCCCTTTAAGGGCGAAAAATATGTCTCCTGCTATGAGTTTACGGGTATCTGTTTGTATGGAGGGATGGTCCAGATAAATCTGGTAAAGGCGCTCGATCATGGTGCAAAGATAGGCCAAGGCATTACGAATTGCGAATTACGGATTACGGATTAGCGAATTGGCGAATTCGCGGATTGACGGATTGATTGACGTATTGACGGATTGGCGAATTAGCGGATTATTGTGTTATTGATTTTAATCATTGTTGTACATCATTATCACATTTGCATTCCCACACTACCGCATTAACCACATTGGCACATTAAAAATAAAAATGGCAAAAAAAAGGGAGGCTTTAGCCTCCCGATTTTTTTATGACATTTTTATTTTTTCCTACTATTTTGCCTGCGCTGTCCGAAAGTATTTCCGGTTTTGAAACCGTTACCTTCCTGGCTACCTACACGGTCCATAGCACAACGGAAACCTATAGTGGCACTTGACTGGTCTTCTTCTAAGAAGCGACGTGTGCCGGGGCTCAGGTAGTATGGACGATCGTTCCAGCTACCACCTTTGAAGACCCTTGATTTATCACTTACCAAAGTTGTTTTACCATAACCATAGTACACCTGAGAAGCTGAATCACCATCCAGATAGTTGATCACATTACCACGCTGGTAGTTTCTGCGACCTTTGCTTTCTTCATCGGTTACTTTTACATATTTAACCTGGCCAAGGCTATCGCGCTCGAATTCACCATTGGCATTCTTATATACTTTCTTGAATTCATTACCACGGAATGGATTGAAATCGTCAACATCCATATTAGACATTGGGCGATATACGTCAGCAACCCACTCGTTTACGTTACCTGACATGTTATAGACACCAAATCCGTTAGGAAAAAATGCTTCAATCGGACCAGGAATTGCGGCGTTGTCGTTCAGACCACCTGCAACACCCATGTTGTCACCAGAACCTCTTTTAAAGTTGGCCATAAACTTACCCTGCCATGTACCGCTTCTTGTTTCACGAAGACCATTCACATTCTGGCTCCATGCATACACCTGCTTATTCATGATAAGTTCTTCACCACGTTTGCCTTCTTTTTTCTTAGGCTTAGGGTTTTGATTGATATAACCATAGGCTGCATATTCCCACTCGGCTTCTGTTGGAAGGCGGTAATCAGGCAGCAGGTAACCATCTTCGAACTTTACGTAATTACGAGGCCTGCCATTCGCATCCATCAAAGGATTTTTCTTTGTGGGTTTACCAGGCTGTGGAGAATACAATCCCAGGAGATAAGATTTCGTGGTGAAGTTTTCTTCACCCTGACCCTGGATGGTCTTCAATTGATTTTTATTGATGTAACCTTTGTCGGCAAGAATCAATTCGTTTACACGATTGCTTCTCCAGATACAAAAGTCGCTAGCCTGCCTCCAGGTAACACCTACCACAGGGTAGTTATTATAAGAAGGGTGGCGGAAATAATATTCTACCAGCGGCTCGTTGGCTGCCAGCTCGCTTCTCCATACCAGGGTGTCTGGCAATGCGCCTTGTACAACCTTGGAAAATTGCGGATCGTCGAATGCATTTTCAAGCCAATACAGGTATTCACGATAGTGAACGTTGGCAACTTCGGTACGATCGATCAGGAATGAAGAAACAGTTACGCGTCGCGGAACGTTATTCCACTCACCCATAACATCTTCTTCAGTGGCACCCATCGTAAAGGTACCCCCCTGAACGAATACAAGACCAGGTCCGGTTTTTTGTTCCTTTTCTTTAGAAACATTATAACCGCCCATGTTCTTGTCGTTGTAGTTCCAACCGGTAACAGAGGATTTTTCTTTTTTCTTACTGCCAAACATCCCGTTTTTACAAGATGATATCAGGGATACGGCTGCAAGAAGCACAATTAGGTTTTTCATGCGTAACTTTTGCATTTTTTGCTGGATTTAGCTAATAGATAACGAGGGTTAATACAAGAATATTGTACCCGAACCCACTGAATATTATAACACTGAGTGCGAATTTATAGGATTTATGGTCACCCCGCCCTTTGTAACCCTCATATTTGTGTTTAGTAAATGCTAATTTTGAAAGGATGCCCAGTGGAATGCGACATGGTTTTATTTTCCTCCTATTGATCGCAGCATCAGCCGTTTCCATGGCACAGCGGCAATATTCTCCCGTTTCTGTGTTGTCTTCAGGCAACTGGTACAAACTGTCCATATCTCGTCAGGGTATATATAAGATCGATGCCACTATGCTAAACGGAATGGGGATAACAATTCCTTTTCCTTCTGCCTCCATCCGGTTATTTGGCAACGGTGGATGTATGTTGCCGGAAGCTAACAGGGACCCAAGGCCGGATGACCTGGTGGAAAATGCGATAGCCGTGCAGGACGGTGGCGATGGCAGCTTTAATGCCGGTGACTATATCCTATTTTATGCACCCGGTCCACAACATTGGAACCTGGACCCTGTCAGTAGGATTTTTCATTTCCGCAAGAACCTATATACTGATAGCGCGTATTATTATTTAAATATCGGCGGACAGGGTAAGCGGATACCGATGTCAACAAATACTGCTGCCGGCACTACGGTTACCTCATTTGATGATTATTACGCTCATGAACTAGACACGGTTAATTTTCTCAGCAGTGGCAAGGAATGGTATGGAGAAGAGTTTGGCAGCGGTCCGGGTCGGACTTCAAGTCGTGACTTTATCATTGACCTCCCCGGCCTGTTTGTGAATGCTCCGATCACGGTAACTACGGAAGTAATTGCAAGATCAGCCGGACAAGCCAGCAGTTTTGACGTAAAATTGAACCGGTCTACCATCCATACCCACAGTCTTCCGCCCCTTCCCGGAATAGCCTATGAACCGGTGGCTACCCAAAGCAGCATTACAAGCAATATCAGCCTTTCGCAGCCATCCATCCAACTAACCTTCAGTTTCAAACCCGGAAGTGTCAACGGGCAGGGTTGGCTGAACCGCTTTGAATGTAATTTTCGCCGCAACCTTGATATGCAGGGTATACCCCAGTTGCTATTCAGGGACCTGCAAACTGTCGCAACCTCACAAAATGCATCTTTTATTATTGGCAATGCTCCTCCATCCATTAAAGTCTGGGACATTACTGTTCCTTCCAACCCTGTTGAACAACAGGTTAGTCGTGACGGCAACAGTGCCAGGTTTAATAATGATTGTAGCGTGCTGAGGCAGTATATTTCGTTTGAGGATGGCCGTTATCTTACCCCTGTTGTGGCAGGAAAGGTCCCCAACCAGAACCTTCATGGTGCGCCTGCCGTTCAGTTCCTGATCATTAGCCACGGATCACTGCTTGCAGAAGCAGAGCGGATCGGCCAGTATCATAAGCAGTCTGCCAACCTCAGTTACTTCGTGGCCGATGTAGCCCAGGTGTTCCAGGAATTTTCCTCCGGATCACCTGACCCCACTGCAGTTCGTGATTATGTAAAGATGTTCTATGACCGTGCGGGAAATGATTCAGCGAAAAGGCCCAGGTATCTGCTGTTGCTCGGAGACGCCTCGTTTGATTATAAACGCAGAATTGTGGGGAACACCAACCTGGTTCCGGCATATGAAAGCCCGTTTTCACTGGATCCGCTGACGTCATATACTTCCGATGATTTTTTTGGATTGTTGGATGACGGCGATGATATTAATTCCATCACCCCTGTCGGATATATTGATATCGGTATCGGGCGGATACCTGCTGCTAATACGGCCGAAGCCAAAGCATATACAGATAAGGTATACGCTTATGGAAAATCTTTCGGATCGTGGCGAAACCAATTGAGTTTCATTGCCGATGACGAAGATCAGAATATTCATCTGCAGGACGCAGAGATCATCTCATCCACAGCAAAGCTTTCTGCCAAATCATTTACTACAGGTAAAATATACCTCGATGCATTCCAGCAGGAAAGTGGCTCGGGTGGCAGCAGGTACCCCAAGGTAAATGAAGCCATTAACAGGAGGATATTTTCGGGTAACCTGGTGTGGAATTACAGCGGGCATGGCGGAAACAGCAGGTTGGCACAGGAAGCGATCCTGGACCAGGAAATGGTCAACAGCTGGACCAACGAAAACAAACTTCCTTTATTTATTACCGCAACCTGCGATTTCGCACCGTTTGATAATCCGCTGGTAAATTCCATTGGCGAGAACATATTATTAAGGCCGAAAACGGGTGGAATTGCGCTCATGACCACCACACGCCTGGTGTTTTCCTTCAGCAACAGGATCATTAATAATAACTATATCAGCCGGGCATTGCAACGAGATGCAGACGGACGTTACCTTTCTCTGGGTGATGCCGTAAAACAAACCAAAAATTTCACCTACCAAACCTCGGGCGATGTACTGAACAATAGAAAATTCACCTTGCTGGGAGACCCCGCACTAACCATTGGTTACCCTGAATACAGCGTTGAAACCACCACCATTAATGGGATGCCTGTGGCAACCATAACGGATACCTTAAAAGCATTGAATCGCTATACTATTGCGGGAGAAATAAGGTTACCGAATGGTTCCCTGTTGCAGGACTTTAATGGAACAGTATATCCTTCCGTGTACGATAAAGAACAACAGGTTTCCACTCTCGGCAACGACCCGGGAAGTATTGCCGTTCCCTTTTTGCAACAGCAAAATTTGGTATATAATGGAAAGGCAAGGGTGCAAAATGGGAAATTCAGCTACACGTTTATTGTCCCCAAAGACATTGATTTCCGTATCGGCAGGGCCAGACTGAGCTATTATGCGGACAACGGCGTAAAAGATGCATCAGGAACCGAAGACCGTATCTATATTGGCGGTTTGGGTAATGGTGTAGCTGATGACGGTGCCGGACCAGCGATAAAAGCATGGCTGAACGATGAGAAATTCGTCAATGGCAGCATTGTTAATGAAAGCCCTGTATTGCTGGTCAACCTTAAAGATTCTTCAGGGATCAATACCGTTGGCACAGGAATTGGGCATGATATTACCGCGGTGCTTGATAATAACAGCAATAAAGTTTTTATACTGAACGATTTTTATGAAGCCGACACGGGCAGTTACCAGGGCGGCAAACTGAGGTTTCCATTGGAGAAAATGGACGAAGGATGGCATACATTAAAAATTAAGGCCTGGGATGTTTTTAATAATTCGGCGGAATATATCCTGGAATTCCGGGTGGTTAAAAAGGGGGAGTTTCAATTGAGAAATGTCCTGAATTATCCGAACCCTTTCACCACCAGAACCCAGTTTTGGTTTGAACACAACGTTCCGGCCGAAGATTTGCAGGTGACCATACGTATCATGACAATTACCGGTAAAGTGGTGAAAACCATAGTCAAAACAATAAATACGCCGGGAAACCGTTCAAGTGAAACGGAATGGGATGGCCGTGATGAATACGGAGCCAGGCTGGGCCGGGGAGTTTACCTCTACCAGTTGACAGTGAGGACGAGGGACGGCAAACAGCAGCAAAAACTTGAAAAACTGGTAATTCTGTAATCCGTATAAAAAATGTATTTTTGACCGCTCCAAAAAGAATGAATGGCATAAACTCTACACTGATTTTTTAGATCGATCGTTTTTTACAAAAGCCAAATTTCAATTTTAATGAAAAATTTGATTAAGCAGCTAACTGCATCAGCAGTGTGTGTGATTTTTGCCGTAAACGCTGTATTTTCGCAAAGCACGGATCCCATTAATGTAGTTACCACTGCCGTTCCATTTCTCAGGATTTCTCCCGATGCACGCGCCGGCGGTATGGGTGAACTTTCTACTGCAACCGCTCCAGACGTTAATTCCCAGTTTTTCAACCTGGCGAAATATCCTTTTGCCAACACCAAAAGTGCAGTTGGTTTAACGTATACACCCTGGTTAAAAGACCTTGGATTGAATGACGTTTACCTTGCTTCTCTGGCCGGTTATTATAAGTTGGATGACCTTCAGGCGATCTCCGTCGGGCTGCGTTATTTCAGCCTTGGCAATATCCAGTTTACCGATAACCTGGGTAACGACCTGCAATCGTTCCGTCCTCGAGAATTCGCCTTTGACGCAGGTTATTCCCGTAAATTATCCGATAACCTGAGTCTCGGTGTTGCATTGCGATATATCTATTCAAACCTTGCCGGTGGAACGGCTATCAATGGTGTTTCCTATAAGGCAGGAACAGCAGTATCGGGTGACCTTGGCCTTTATTATACCCGGCTTAATGAATCCGGAAGCGGTTGGAATTTTGGTGGTGCACTAACCAACCTCGGTTCTAAAATCGGCTATACGGATGACAACACCCAAAAAGATTTCATCCCGGCAAACCTTGCCCTCGGTGCCGTATACACGAAAACATTCAATGAAGTAAATAAAGTGTCTTTTGGTATCGACATCAATAAATTGCTGGTTCCTACTCCGCCCGCTCTTGGCGACTCAGCCGGGCAGGCGAAATACTACAGTACAGGTGTGGTTGAAAGCTGGTTTACGTCATGGACAGATGCTCCTGGTGGTATGAGTGAAGAACTAAAGGAATTTTACTTTTCAGTAGGTGCCGAATACTGGTACAATGATCAGTTCTCCTTCCGTACAGGTTATTTTTATGAGAACCCCACCAAGGGTAACCGTCAGTATTTCACTGTAGGTGCGGGTATTAAATACAATATGTTTGGATTGAACTTTTCTTATTTGTTGCCAACTGGTAATGGTGTAAACAGGAATCCGCTGTCGAACACATTAAGGTTCGGCCTCGTGTTTGATTTTGGTGCAGGTGGTGAAGAACAATAAAAAATGAATTTTCGACAACTAGCTGGACGCAGGAAAATTTCCTGCGTCTTTTTTTTGCAATGATGTTATCGTTGCTATTCAACAACAGGTTCGTGCAGAAGTACTGGGTGGCTCAGTATTCATCCTCTTTATATTATATTTGAACCTATGTACAGAATCGGTTTTGGCGTAGACTATCATCAGCTCACTGCGGATCGGGATCTATGGATAGGCGGAGTAAAGGTACCCCACCATAAAGGGGCAAAAGGACATAGTGATGCAGACGTTTTGTTGCATGCCATATGTGACGCCATGCTGGGTGCTGCATGCCTGGGCGACATAGGAGTTCATTTTCCCGATACCAGCGCGGAGTTTAAAAACATAGATAGCAAGATCCTCTTAGCACGAAGCTTTGAACTGATTCGTAAAGAAGGGTATGGTGTAGTGAATCTTGACACCACACTTTGTTTGCAGGAACCCAAGATCAAACCGTTTGTTCCCGCCATGCAGGAAGTTATCGCGGGCATATTATCGCTTAGCATTAAAGACGTTTCTATAAAAGCAACCACTACGGAAACGATGGGATTTGTTGGCAGGGAAGAAGGCCTGGTAGCTTATGCTACGGTTTTGCTGGCGAAAAAGACACCATGACCTTATTAATGATCTGTGATTTGGCTTTTTATTGACCTGTTAACGAATTTATCCCCCTATTAAAGCTAATTTTGCGGCATGTCTTCAGTACCTATCCGCATCATTAATAAGTCTATTCATCCACATCCGGAGTATGCAACTGAAGGTGCATCTGGAATGGATGTGAGGGCCTTCATTGAACAATCTGTAGTGCTGAGACCAATGGAAAGGACGCTTGTTCCAACGGGAATTTTCCTAGAAATACCTGATGGTTATGAAATACAGGTGAGGCCTCGCAGCGGGCTCGCCATCAAACAGGGCATAACCTGCCTGAATACTCCTGGTACCATTGATGCTGATTATCGCGGTGAAATAAAAGTTATCCTGATCAATCTTTCGGGCGAGCAACAAACCATCAAGAATGGTGATCGTATAGCACAACTGGTGCTACAGAAAGTAGAAAAGGCAGAATGGCTTCCTACAGAATCCATTGGTGAAACTTCACGCAATGACGGTGGTTTCGGCCATACCGGAAGAAATTAAAAAGATTATCTATGAAATATCTGATGACACTTGTTGTACTAATTATACTTGTCACTTCGTGCCGGTCTACCAGGAAGATCTCAACCGCAATGAGTAAAAAGGACAGCACCACGGTTGTCATCAATCCTACTGAAAAAGATTCTGCAAAAAGAGTGGAAAATGCACTTGGGAAGATAAAAAGCGGGCTTATCGATTTCAATACTTTCGCTGCCCAGATGAAAATTGATTACTCAGATAGCAGGGATAAGAAATATGATGTGAATGCATTTATCAGGATGAAAAAAGACAGTATTATCTGGATATCCATCAATGCCATCCTGGGCATCGAAGCATTCAGGGTAATGATTACACCAGATACGGTAAGTGTACTGGACAAGATCAACAAGACCATACAATACCACAGTTTCGAATACCTGCGTGAAATGACGAGCCTTCCTGTTGACTTTTCCACTTTACAGGACCTGATCATTGGGAACCCTGTATTTCTCGATTCCAATATTGTTGCTTATACGGAAAATGAGACCATCACCAGCCTTACGGCGGTGGGAAGTCTTTTTAAAAATTTTGCATCTTTTTATAACCATCCGGATTTTTTGTTACAACGAAGTAAACTCGACGATGTGGATGTAACCAAGAGCCGCACGGCTGACCTGTCGTATCAGGATTATGAGCAAAACGGACAGAGAAAGTTTTCG
>JANMMA010000217.1:0-3711 GCA_031372815.1 Sphingobacteriales bacterium | reverse complement strand
GCGGGATAAAGCTCATCTTTTGCAGGTGCAAACTTCTGTGCTATCTTGATGATCACGCCTAGCAAACCCTGGCCTCCTGTGCGTATAAGCCTGAATTTATCACCGGTTACTTCATTCACGACGGCCCTTATTTCTCCCGGACTAATTTGATCGCTCGCAATCCTTAGGTATCTTGGAGTTGTTGCATCCAGTGCTACGTGTGCAGTATATAAAGCGGTGTTATCTTTTGTGGTAAAGTCCATGCGTTTGTTTAAATCTCCCCAATAAAGAACCAGCTTTTTTTTAAAGATGATCATCGGCATCTCATCCAATAGCAATTCAGCAAATGCACCATTAAATATAGAGGTAGAGGAAATAGAAGCTTTATCAAGATATTGATGAAATTCGCGCCTTAAATCCAGGTTTCGGTTTTCACCGTCGGAGAATTTTGTAAAGTCCAGGGAATAGTCAGATGGTATGAAACGAGGAACACCTGCAACAATGGCCGCATCTAGCAGAATTTTCTGCGCTTCAATGATAACATCGCGTAAACCCGCTAATGCGGAAACCACACAAGACACTCCGTTACAGACTTCTGATAGTTCTTTAACATTCCAATAGTCTACTTTGTAAACTTTTACACCAAGTGTTTCCAATTGATGTATTTTTTGAAAGTCGCTGGATGAACGAACTACAGCCCGTACTTCAGTTCCAATATTCAATAATGCGCGTACTATTCGTCCACCTAAATCACCCGTTGCTCCTGCTACTAATATTGTTTTGCTCATTATTTTATCGATTGCCTGAAATTAATATGGTGCTTAATTGGTGAAAATAGTCAATCGGCACGGTCCTATTGTATTTTAAGTCTGTTGCAAGGTCTACAAAATATCTAGGTGACCAGATGTCCAGTACGCTTTTGCCTGGAACAAATCGAATATTATCCTTCCGAATAGAGTCAAAGGAAACTACATCAATTTTGCTATCCAAAAGCTCCCGAAACTGGGCCTCGGGAAGTGCGGTTCTGTGGCCAATCATCAGTATCCTCGGCTCGAATCGGAAATGATCAAGGTGTAGCGCACCCCCCTTCGCAAACTCTGCTTCGACTTAGTATTCATTTTAGTTCATCGTTCATTACAGTATAAAAGGAGCCCCATGAAACTATGCCTGTTTTTCCGCTTTGCGATAATTTATTTCCCGATTGTCAAAGTTAATCCACTGAAAATCTTTCACTTTTGCATACATCAAATAACTGCGATTAGATATGAAGAGTATTGTTATTTTATTGGGTGCATTAATTGGATTTGTAACTGCAAATGCTCAGCAAACTGAGCTGCCAGATAGTACAAAGATAATTAGGGATCGTGCGAAAGTTTTGAAGGAGATTACTGTTATTGGATACAAAACAGTCAATGGAGTGGGACATTTGCTGGAATCCAACGACGGAATTATATATGCTGGGAAAAAAAATGAAGTAATTCTTGTTGATAGCCTGGATGCTAACAAAGCAATTAATAATACCCGTCAAATACTTGGACGCATACCGGGCTTAAATATTGTTGAAACTGAAAGTGGTGGATTTACCGCAAATGGAATTGCTACCAGGGGTTTGAATCCTATTCAAAGTATTGAAATGAATACCCGACAAAATGGATATAATATCAGTGCCGATATTTTCGGGTATAATGAAGCTTATTATATACCTCCAATGGAAGCCGTAAGCCGTATTGAAATGGTACGAGGTGCTTCCGCATTACAATTCGGTTCACAGTTTGGAGGTTTAGTAAACTATGTAACAAAAGATGCACCGCTTAACAAACCATTTGAATTTAACAGCTCGCAAACTTTTGGAAGTTTCGGTCTGTTTAACTCTTTCAATTCAATTGGTGGTAATTATAAAAAGATCAGTTATTACGGTTTTCTGCAATTCAGATATATTGATGGCTATCGGCCTAATAGCAGGCAGTGGCAAATATCAGGTTTTGGCAAGATTCAGTACAAGCCTTCTAAGAAAACAAATGTAGGCGTTGAATACTCATTGCTGCGCAATAAACTAAAAATGCCAGGTGGTTTAACAGATAGTATGTTTGAGGCAAATCCAAAAGTATCTACCAGGGCAAGAAACTGGCTTAAAAGTCCCTGGAATGTCCTGACTGGATATGTTAACTTTATTGCTTCTACAAATACCACCATCAGCCTAAAAACTACCTACCTGTTTAGTAATCGTTCATTGGTATGGCGCAATGAAGATGGAGGCCCCGAAGCTTCGGATGAAATAGATCCCGCTACAAATACTTATGTACCCAGAGAGGTTGGCATTGAGGGTATGCACAACTCAACAACTGAACTTAGATTTTCGCAAAATTATACATTGGTAAAACAACAGTCCACAATTGCGGGGGGGATCAGGTATAGTTACGCCTGGTTCAAACGGCAGGGTGGTGGCGAAGGTACAACTAACAGTGATTTTGATTTATCCATCAGCGGTGATTGGGGCTACGAATTAAACTTTACAACAACTAACATCGCTCCATTTGTAGAAAATATTTTTAGAATTGGAAATAAATTCACTATCACACCTGGTTTTCGATTAGAGTACTTAAAAAGTACCGCAAAGGGATACAAAACCGTTGACAATATCAAGCAGATTCCGAATGAAGCCCGCATCAGGAATTTTCCATTATTCGGACTTGGATTAGAATATAAGCCAACAAACAATACAAGTGTATACGCTAATATCAGTCAGGCATACAGACCTATTGATTATAGTCAGTTAGAACCATTTGGTGTTACATCAAAAATTGACCCTAATTTAAAAGATGCTTATGGCTTCAATACGGACTTAGGATATAGAGGAACAATAAAAAACTTTCTAAACTTTGATATTGGTGGTTTTTATATGGCATATAATAATCGAATTGGAGTGTTGGTTCAAACAGATCCATTTACTGGCAATGATTATTCCATCAGAAAGAATATTGCCAACAGCGTTCATCAGGGAATTGAGAGTTATATTGAATTTAATATCTTAAAATACCTTAGCTCAAAATCGAAATATGGTTTGAGTATTTTTAATTCTTTTGCGTATATCAACGCAAAATATACAAGTGGGGAATTTAAAGGGAAGAGGGTGGAAGCGGCAGCAAAAACTATAAACCGTATTGGCTTAATTTTTAACAGCAGTCATTTTTCTTCAACCTTCCAGGTGAACTCAGTAGGAGATGCTTATGGGGATGCATCAAATGTAAAAAAGAGCAATGATCCAATAGCTGGATATATTCCTGCTTATACAGTCATTGATTTAAGCGTTACTTACAGGTACAAAAATTATGCAATTAAATTTGGTTTAAATAATTTGACAGATAAATCTTATTTCACTCGTAGAACCGATGAATATCCCGGACCAGGAATTATTCCTTCTGTCGGAAGGAGTGTTTATGTCGGGATAAATGCAAAGTTTTAATGAAAATGCTAGTGTGCTTTAATCTCAAACTGGCATCAGCAACGAAGTATGGTTTAGATTAATTCTCCCGAAGAAAACCTCGGTTGTACTTTGCAACGTTTATCATGTGACCGGATATTCTTCCTTTATTACAATTTTTTTCAAATCGACTGTTGCCGGGCCGTTGATGACCTTGCCTTCAGTAGTAAATCTGGAGCCGTGCATTGGGCAATCAAATGTTTTTTCATCAGCATTCCATTGCAGAATCGCTCCCAGGTGAGGGCAAACAG
>JANMMA010000203.1:0-5214 GCA_031372815.1 Sphingobacteriales bacterium | reverse complement strand
TGAAGGGCGAAGGAAATGAAAAATATTGCTATGACCTGCCCACGGTCGACGATCCGGAACGTGAAAATAATCCTGATGGCACTGATCCAAATGATCCTTTTGGAGGTAACGATGGATTGAACCAGGCAAAAATTATTCGTGGCGGGCCTGTTCAGGTTTTCGCCGGTGGTTACCGAAATGCCTATGATATTGTTTATGCTGCCACACCAGGACGCAAAGGCCGTATCTATACTATTGATAATGGTGCCAACCCTGGATGGGGGGGCTATCCCGATCAGGAAGGAACCGCAGAGGTTACCAATAAATACGTTGCCGGAGAACCCGGTTCGCGGAGTGCCGGACTGGATGATGCAATGTTAAACAACATAGATAACCTGCACCTCGTATATAAAGAAGGTATGGAAAAACCCGCTTATGGCGGACATCCCAATCCCATCAGGGCCAACCCACAATCAGCCGGATGGTACTGGAAAAAAGGTGAAGATCATTACGAACTGAAGCCTACGAAAGACTGGCCTTCTGTTCCAGTTGAAATGGCAGATCCCGCTCAGGGAGATTTTTTAAACCCAGGCGTTGACGACGGCGCATTGGCACTTTTTTATGCATCTACCAATGGCCTGGCAGAATATGCTGCCTCAGGTTTTTTTGGTGGGGCAATGACCGGCGATCTTATAACTGCAAGTTTCGACGGCAATATCAGTCGCATAAAATTAAATAAAGATGGCACGGGTATCATCTTCAAAGAAGTCATTGCAAACAACCTTGGCATAATTCCGCTGGACGTTACCTGTAATGGAGATCAACAGATTTTTGCAGGATCCATCTGGGTCGCCGATTACCAGGGTAATTCTATTTTTGTTATGGAACCTGCCGTTGCCCCAAACTGGGCCTTTGTTAACAGTACAAACAATTCAACGCCACAGGCCAGACATGAAACCGGTTTTGTGGAAGCTGCAGGAAAATTTTACCTTATTGGCGGAAGAAGTACAAGGCTGGTGAACGTTTATGACCCCCTGACACAACAATGGTCTGCTGTTGCCCCCCTTCCCGGAAATATTGAGTTGAACCATTTCCAGGCAGTAACGCTACAAAATAAAATCTACCTCATTTGTTCTTTTACGGGGGAGTTCCCTTTAGAAAAAACTGTTTCCGACATTTATGTTTATGATCCATCTGCAAATCAGTGGACAGTGAAAAAAGATATCGTTCCGGTGAACCGTAGAAGAGGTTCTGCGGCAGCAGCTGTCTACAATAACAAAATATACCTCACCGGCGGAAGTACAAATGGACATACTAATGGGTGGGTTGCTTGGACTGATGTTTACGACCCGGCAGATGATAGTTGGAAACCTTTGGCAGACGCACCTCACGCTAAGGATCACTTCCAGGTGACAATAGCGGATGGCAAACTGTATTCTATGGGTGGAAGACGTACAAATTTTGCGGAAGAAAAACTATTTACGGATACTGAACCTGCGGTAGATATATATGATATTTCTACCAACACGTGGCAGACCCTTCCTACATCGTCGAACCTGATCACGCCCAGAGGGGGAGCAGCTACTGTTTTTTATAATAACAAAATTTACCTCATCGGTGGTGAAAGCAAACAAGCCAAGGCCCATAGTGAAGTGGAAGTATTCGACCTTAAGACAAAAAAATGGACATCAATTCCGCCTTTACTCAACGGCAGGCATGGCACACAGGGTATTCTTTACAAAAACAAAATCTATGTAGCAACCGGGTGTGCCAGACAAGGGGGAAGTCCGGAATTAAATTCTATGGAGATGTATAACTTGGATAAATAAAACTGGTTTGCAACTTTAATGAGTAGTACTGCTATTCATCAATAGTGTAAACAATATCAGCTTAATTAAATGTCAATAGACAGAGGCTTCGAACACATTTATTAATCGAAGAATTCTACCCTGCCTGTTTTGATGTCATAGTAAGCGCCAACGATTTTGATATTTTTATCGTCAAGCATTTCTCTCAGGACAGGACTTTTTTTCCTTACCAGGTTAATACTGTGTACCACATTATTTTTTCCTACCTGGTCAGTGAAAGCTGCATTTTTGGAAGACTTCTTTCCTTCAAAGTCCTTAGCCATTTTCACGGCAGGTTTTATTTTTGCCAGCATTGACGTAATATTTCCAAGCTTCACATCGTCGATTGCTGATTTGATAGCACCGCATCCACTATGCCCCATGATCACAATTAATTTTGCGCCTGAAACTTTGCAGGCAAATTCCATACTTCCCAAAACATCATCGTTAATAATATTACCTGCATTCCTGGCCACGAACATGTCACCAATACCTTTATCAAAAACATCTTCTACTGGTATACGGCTATCCAGGCAGGATAATACCACCGACTTTGGAAACTGCGCTGTAGCTGTGGCCATTACCAGTTTAGAATGATCCCTTGCGGTAATATTATTTTCAATAAACCTTTTATTTCCATTTTTAAGTCTTTGCAAAATGGTATCTGCTGATAAAGCCTTGAGTTCTTCTGCCGAAGTAATGACGCCGGGATTGGAGAATGTTTTCGTTTTTTCCGGTTCTTTAACGGTCGACTTGCTCTTACATGATTCTGAACATATCGCCAACAATAATATCAGCGAGACAAAGACAAATGGCTTCATTGTATTCATTCTATCTGGAAGATAATAATTCCCTCCGGTAACATCACAAATTGCTGGTTAACTTTATATAAGATCACAGCATTCCCTGATCACAGCATTCCCTGATCACAGCACAGGCCTGTATGATGGCCTCGTCAGAAATTACTAACGGTGGGGCTATTCGCATACAGTCTGCGGCAAATAGGAACCAATCCGTAAATACGCCCCTTGCAATGCAGGCATCAATAATTTCTTTATTTTCCTCAAATGAACTGAACTTAACGGCAATTAGTAATCCTGATGCGCTGACAGATAAGATTTTCTTATGCTTCAATTGCGAAAGAAACAATGCTGATTTATGACGAACCCCATCCACCAAATTTTCTTCTATCAATACTTTCATGGAAGCTAGTCCGGCTGCGCAGGACACTGGATGACCGCCAAATGTGGTGATGTGTCCGAGTATCGGATGATCGCTTAGCGATTCCATCAGGTCATGGTTTGCAATAAAAGCTCCCAGCGGCATGCCTCCACCGATTGATTTGCCCAATAGGATGATATCCGGAACAATATCATATTGTTCGAACCCCCACAAAGAACCTGTTCTGCCAAAGCCGGTCTGGATCTCGTCGAGCACCAGTAGCGCACCCTTTTCAGTACAGTTTTTCCGGAGTGCCATCATCCATTCTTTGGAGGCCAGGTTTACTCCCATTTCTGCCTGTACGGTTTCAGCGATCACCATAGCCGTATTTTCCGTTAAGGATTCCAGTGCTGCCATCGACCCATAATCTTCATGGGAAACACCTGGAATTAGTGGCCGGAATGCATTCCGCCAGTATTCAACTCCCATAACACTCAGGGCACCCTGTGTAGAGCCGTGGTAGGCGTTTTTGAACGCTACCATGTCAGTTCTGCCAGTGGCCCTTTTAGCCAGTTTCATAGCGCCTTCCGTCGCTTCCGTACCTGAATTGGTAAAGTATACAGTATTGAGAGATGGGGGCAGATGGCTGGTTAGGTAACGCGCATACTCCACTTGTGGTGACTGTACCAGTTCACCGTAGACCATTAGATGCAGGTATTGGTCGACCTGCGCCTTGATCGCTTCTACTACTTTCGGATGGCGGTGACCGGTATTGCAAACGCTTATACCGCCAATAAGGTCGATGTACTCCCTGCCATGGTCGTCCCACATCTTAAAGCCTTCAGCCTTTACCATTTCGATGGCAAGCGGAGCCGTGGATGTTTGAGCAACGTGGAGCAGGAATAGTTCGCGATTTGTCATGATTAGCGAATTTACGAATTGTCGAATTAGCGGATTTGCGAATTGCGGATTACGGATTAGCGGATTTACGGATTAGCGGATTAGCTGATTCAGTGAGTGCATCAGAAGTTGCGATTGTTAAACTGTTGTAAGAACTTTAATTTAATTCGCCAATCCGCTAATTCGCCAATGCGCCAATTCGCCAATCCGCCAATCCGCCAATCCGTAAATCCGCTAATTTTATCCCATGGCAACAATACTACCGGTTAAAGGAATTCTTCCAAGCTTTGGAAATGAATGTTTTATCGCACCCAATGCAACGATCGTGGGCGATGTTATTATGGGCGATCAATGCTCTGTCTGGTTCAACGCGGTTATACGCGGAGACGTCAACGCCATACGCATAGGGAATAAAGTTAATATACAAGACGGTGCAATTATCCACTGCACATACGAAAAGACTCGCGCCGTCGTTGGTAATAATGTAAGCGTTGGACATCTCGCTATTGTCCATGGATGTACCATCGAAGACAATGTGCTGGTCGGAATGGGCTCGATTATCATGGACAATGCAGTAATCGGATCAGATTCCATCATAGCAGCAGGGGCCGTTGTACTTGAAGGCACGATTGTTGAACCCGGAAGTATATATGCAGGCATTCCTGCAAAAAAAGTGAAATCGATCTCTAAAGAGCTGATAGAAGGAGAGATCAACCGCATCGCCAATAACTATGTGACCTACAGTAGCTGGTTCAGGCAACCATGACCTTGTTAAAATCCTCTTCCACATAAAACCACGACTATTAAACAATTATGAATTGTATGAAAAACTATTTATTAAAGGCAGCGTTGATAATTTTTGTAATGTCTTACCTGTGTAGTTGTTCCCAGAAATCAGGATGCCCAAGCAACGGTAAGAATGTAGGCGCAGAAAGATATATGACTGGTGAAAAAGTGCCGAAGGCAAAAAAATTTAAAGCCTGAGTTCAACCCTAAAACTAGATATATGGACCTTACCCTAAGAAATGATTACGGCTGCACCGAAGCCGTAATTGCTGAAAACTGCGGATTCGACAAATTCTACAAAGTCGCTGATCTGTTGGCCGACAACATGAAAATCAAGTTCACCAACAAAATCGACGATTCAGACACTTCGTACTGGGATTTTCTTTTCCGGGGTCACAAGCTCACCCTGCATTATAACATTTATGATGGAGTCTCTATCTTTCCCAGGAATTGGAAAGATGCGATGAAAAAAGACAATGAAGCCGTTGCAGACCTTGCCAAGATTCTGGGCGGAATTTAATTCGCGAATTGTCGAATTTAC
>JANMMA010000137.1:0-6736 GCA_031372815.1 Sphingobacteriales bacterium | reverse complement strand
CACTGGATTTGATTGCATTTTCCTCCAATGACTTTATAATACTGTTGGCAACAACTTTTTCACCTTTTCTATTCATTGCAATGGCGATCATTCCCTGGCCATATCGGTTTTGGGATAACCAGAATTTTTTTGCCTGCCCTGCATAAAAATCAACAGCTTTTTGAGCTTCCTTATTTACTTTTTGTTTATTAAAAGATGAACGCATGTACAAGTACTGAACCTGTATAGCGCCTAGTTGATTTTTAGTGAGATCTGCTTTTTGTTTGATGAGTGTCTCGTAGTCGTCGAGTAATTTTTTATCGAGATAAGTAATTGCATTAGCAGTCAAATCGTCCAACAGTCGATTGCTTTCTGTGGGTAAGGCATTGAGTTGGGTAAGATGAGCGATGCCTGTCATGATGTATTGCGTGATATACCTGTCATCAGGCCCTCCAGTGAACCACGGAAATGCACCATTAGGCAGTTGCATTTTTTGTAAGGCGTTTAATGTAGACGACTGTTCTTTGCCCAGTCTTACCAGGTCAAATAACAGTGCGATATTTTTCCTTTGCTCAGATTCAGATTTCGCTTCCATCACCCATGGTGTCTGCTCCAGCATAATAGATTTTAATTCAGGATTTTTCATCAAATTACTGATGAGGGCGCTGGTATCTGAAGCGCGCCATGTTTCGAACATTGCTTTTATGCGGGGTGAGCTGTTTGCAATGGATGACGCGAGTGCATTGGCATAGAAGCGGTTGAACTGCTGCTCAGCACACTCATAGGGGTATTCCATCAGGTAGGGCAGGGCCAGTACTCCATACCATGCAGGATTGCTGCTGTATTCCATGGTAAAGCGGTGCTGCGTAAGTGTACCTCCCACTGGAGCTTTTACTAAACTATTAAACGTGAATGGTTTTGTACCGTTACCGCGCATGATCAATGGAAGGGATTCAGTGACCAAAATCCTGTTTGATAAAACAGGAAGTATATTTTCTTCGCCATCGCTATTATTCCCTGAACTTGCCAGTATCCTGTACTGTAATGGTTTATTGTAATTCTCCGGAACTTCTACGTCGAATTTCATCAAAGCATTTTTACCTGCAGAAGCTGTGAACTGTTGTTGTGGAAACTTATTTTTAAATAGTCCATCTACCGGTAGTTGTGTTTCCGGGTCCAGCAATTGAAGCCAGGCTTGTCCGGTCATTTCTTTATTGGTTAAGTTGCTGATCCTGGCACTTAGGCTGATCCTGTCACCTTCCCTCAGGAACCTTGGCATATTGGGTTGTACCATCAGGTCTTTCTGCGTCACTATACTTCGGATAGCCATGCCCGTTGCCATCTCTTTGGTATGTGCGATGGTCTGCCATTTCCACCTGGTAAGAGCTTCCTTGATAGTGAAAGAAAAACTTACATTGCCTGCTTCGTCGGTATGAAGTTCAGGAAAAAAGAAAGCTGTTTCGGAAAAGTTTTTTCGGGTTTGGATAGATGGTGGTGGATTGGAATCTTCGATCTTTGTTACTGGTATGCCGGTGAGGTTGCTTTTTGATGCTGCAGAATCAGCAAGAGCAATCTCTTCATCCATTACTGCAGAAGGCGCAGCCATTGATTTTTGCACCATACCCCTGTCCATATAGCCCCGATAGGAAAATAGCTGAGACTCCCATTGAAGCCTGTCGTAAACTTTTTCAGGCACCTGCACATATCCGCCAGCAATGTTTTTGTTGAGTGAACGGCTTAATTCAAAATTGCCATTACGGTTCCACGTTGATGAATTGTACATAACAGGAAATACAGCGGGCAGGTTCCATCGATGTGGCAAGAACTGATCGAGTGACTCATCATATAAACTGGTAAGAATCTCTGCGCTTGTCTGTTCACCTTTATTACCGGTGATTTTCAGCGTCCACTGTTCTTTGCTGCCCGGCGCTATTTTATCCCTGAACGTTTGTACCGAAACGTTTAAATCTTTGTTTGTCCATGGTACGCTTACCGTCGTACTTTTATCGAACACACGATTGTTTTTTACGAAAACCTGTGATATCATGAAGCCACCCCGGTCTTCTTCAGTTACAGGAATACTTAAAGTCTGGATTTCTTTGTTTTGCCTGATGAATTCAAAAGGCCCGTCGGTGGGCTGCGGCAATGCTGGCTTCGACTTCTTCGCCGCTGTTAATGGTTTAACCGGTTCAGTCTTTTTATCAACGAGACGAATGATCCAAAGGTCATCGGCAGAACTTCCAAAATTATACTTTACGGTTTGTCCGGGTTCTGCAACCAATGAATTAGATACAGACCATTCATACAGTGGCTGTGCAGGTGTCAGGGTTTTTGCATCAATTACCTGTACGTATTTTTTATCGATTACTTCTTCGCCATATTGATCTTTCGCTTTTGCTTCAACCAGGTACCATCCTGGAGCAAATACAGTGTTCGCTCGCGGGGCCAGTGGCGAACTCAGCGGAAAGTTTTTTCCTGCTGCAAGAACAGCCGATCCTGTATAAACAGTATTAAGCTGGTTCCAATTGCTTTTTGCATTTTCCTCCATGAATTCGTCATTTGGAAAGAAGCGGATAAAGTCTTCTTTGGTCAACACTGAGGTGTCGGGGGCCGACCAGTATCGTGGTCTAATTAATTTTGTGGGCGACTGTAACCGTGAGATAATGACATCAACCTGCACCGTCTGGAACTGGCCTGCAAAGTTAGACACCGTTATTTTGAGATCCTTAAGGCTGTCGGAACTAACGACCTCAGGAGTTTCCAGTTGGAGGTTCAACGCTTTGTAACCGATGCTCAGGCTGGTTAAACCATTCCTTGTCTCACCACGGTCATCGGTGGCTTCGGCAGTGATCTCAAAATCAAAGACAGGATCAAAATGTTTATCTGTAGTAGGGTCAGGAATGGCCAAAAAATTGATGGTAAAATTTCCTGATTCATCTGTCAAAGTCTTCCCATGAGTTATTTCCATTTCTTCCCGTTGGATATTCCAGCCACCAAACCGCCATGGCCAGGGGAACCTGGTCTTCCTGGTTACCCGATAATTGACCGTGCTATTATCAAGCATGTTCCCGGCATAAGCAGAAACTTTTCCTTTTATACTAACTGTGTCGCCTAAACGAAACGCTGTCTTTACGGTATCGAAAGACACCTCAAAAGTTGGCCTTTTATATTCTTCGACCCTGAATGATATAAACGCATTATTTTTCTCATCCCTTAAAGAAAACTCACCATTAAGCAGATTTTCAGGAATCAAAAAAGAACCATTGTAGGAACCAAATGCATTGGTCTTAAGGCTAACTGAATCTTTCAGCTCACCATTGGCATCGTAAAGGTGTATAACGGTTTGCCTGTCGGGCACCACGTGGCTTTTTCTTCCCCCCGAATCAAGGCCTACGAGAATGCCTTTGAAGTAAACTTGCTGCCCCGGCCGGTAAATGCTTCGATCAGTGAACAGGAAAGTTCTCTCTTTTTCCATCGGCTGACGGTCATACCGGTAATTGTATTGCTGGTCGCGGGTGAAAAGCCGGTCGTTCTTATACGTTACTTCTGGCAGGTATGAATTTGTTACAGGCAATAGAACATATCCGTTCGCATTCGTGGAAAATGCATTTTTCTTTTCTAAAAACGGCTTCGAAGTTTTGTAATCATATTTCGATTCCCATAGTTGTACGGAGGCACTAGCAAGAGGTTGACCGCTATTTCGGTGAAGGACAAAAAAATGATTGTCGCGGCTGATGTAGCTGATGTTGGAAACATGCAGATATTGCAGTGAAAGCAGGTTATTGCCGAGAGAGAAATCCGGATCTTTACTGGCCAGGATGGCGTATTGTCCTTCAGGAAGCGCATCAATTTTTATTTCCACTGAATGCATCCTTTTATCTTTTGGATCAGGAAGATCCTGTGTAACCTGTCGAATGCTTTTTTTCCTTGTAATAACATCCCAGTATTTCTCATTGAATCGTTCATTACTGAAGTCTAAATCATTCAGAGCGATTATGCGATAGTATATTTTTTGAAGGTTACGATAGGATACCCTGGATAGAAATGGTGCTCCCGGGAGATTTACTTTTTCAGTTTCCATCACCATATCTTTTGCTTCAATGCTGTGTAACAGGTTTGTACTCATGGCAGCAGCGCGTGTACCTTTAAAATCCTTACTGATTGCGGATAATCTGATTGCAATATCCACCAATGCAAAACGCATTGCGGCAGGAGAGGTTTTAGGATCATATTTTGAAGCGTCTTCGTATTCCTGCTGCAGTATAAGGAAGCGTGCCAATCCGCCATATTCATTGGAGGGATTTGATGTAGCAATTGCGGACATTGCTTTTTTATACAGTTCATTTTTATTTGGCAATACGGACACGCTTTGCATAAACGCAAGCCTGTCGATATCTGCATCCAGGAATGCTGAAGGCTCTTTATCCTGAATGTGAAATGCCAATAATTCCTGGTAGATCTTCAAAGCGCGAAAATGTAAGGAGCTTGTATCTGATGTAATAAAGCGGGACTTTAGAAATTCATTGGCGGGCGCAAAAGATTTCGGGTCGTTGATCTCAAAACGGTATGATGGTTTGGTCAGGTCATTTTCCCCTGAAGTGAAATACTCCAATGCCTGGTGGGACAAAAGATCATATAATGTTGGCCTTAATTTTCGCGTATTGCCTTTAATGATAATGGTCTCGTAAGGAGAGAGGGTAGTGGATTTAAGTAATTCTGATGAAGAAATGGACGCCAGATAAAGAGACGATATCTGTTCATGGAAGTCAGCAGGGCTCCATGTTTCAAGGCCCCGGGTGTTGTTGCCTGAAATGGGGGTAGCATCATAAAGATGCCAGCGGTTGTTTCGCAGGTACTGTAAATACCTGGTTGCCAGCAAGGATTGCAAAAGATTTTTAACTGGCGCAACGGATGTTTTTATTTCGTCTGCTATCTTTTTTAGCGCATTGACCTCTCCATCTTCCTCCAGCTGGGGTTGAATATCCGTAATGTATACTATTGCTTTTATAATTTCTGCTTCCTGCTTTTCTTTTTTAGCCAGTGCGTAAATGGTTTCGACCTCCTTTAATGCAGATGCGGTGAGCCCTTTTTCTTTGAGCAGCACATCAACATTTTTCCACCTTTGCAGGTAATTTGTTTTTGGTTTTTGCGCCATAGTACAGGATGCAAAAAAAATCGTCAATAATATCGTAATAAATCTCGCCATAATAATCCTCATATGTCTATCATTCAGATGCAATAATATCATCATTTACATAAAACGAAAAACCACCAGTTTTAATGGTGGTAATTGTATAGTGTGGTTAATGTGATAATGTCAGGACCACATTATCGTATTATGGCATTCCTCAATTTGCGAAGCACCCTGCCATCGTAATGCCAATATCAGCGGGACTTTCAGAAACATGAATACCACATTCCCTCATGATGCGCATTTTTGCTTCGGCGGTATCATCTGATCCACCGATGATAGCACCTGCGTGACCCATGCGGCGACCTGGAGGAGCGGTTTGTCCGGCAATAAAACCCACAACAGGTTTGGTGCCGTTCTCTTTGATCCACAGCGCTGCTTCTGCCTCCATTCCTCCACCAATTTCTCCGATCATGACAATACCGTGCGTTTCCGGATCATTCATGAACAACTGTACGGCCTCGCGTGTCGTTGTTCCTATTATTGGATCACCTCCGATGCCAATAGCTGTGGTGATACCCATGCCCGCTTTCACGATTTGATCAGCAGCCTCGTAGGTAAGCGTGCCAGACTTGGAAACGATTCCAATATTTCCTTTCTTGAAAATAAAGCCAGGCATGATGCCCACTTTACACTCGTCGGCAGTGATGACACCAGGGCAATTCGGCCCGATCAGCCTGGTTGGTTTACCCTGGAGGTAGTTCTTGACCTTAACCATATCCTGTACGGGTATTCCTTCAGTGATGCAGACAACCAACGCAATGCCGGCCTCTGCTGCTTCCATAATGGCGTCAGCGGCAAACGCAGGCGGTACAAAGATGATGCTTACATTGGCAGCAGTTTGCCTAACAGCATCTGCTACAGTATTAAAAACAGGCCTGTCGAGGTGTTTGCTTCCTCCTTTTCCAGGTGTAACACCACCAACAACATCAGTACCGTATTCGATCATTTGCGTTGCATGGAAACTGCCTTCTGTTCCTGTAAATCCCTGGACAATTACTTTCGATTGTTTATTCACTAGAACTGACATAGCGGGAAATTTTGAGTGCCGCAAAAATAGGGTTATTTATCGATAACCGTTTAGCCGCAGTGTACGAATGGGTGTTGAAACAGCATAAAAAAACCCCTTCCTTTCGGGAAGAGGTTTCTTTGTTCTATGTAGGTTTATCGCTGGATGAAAAGTTTCAAACTTTCGCTGAATCCGTCCCCACCTTTTAGGTTCACCATATAAACACCGGTACGTTTTATCGGAGGTGTCATGGATACCTGAACCGATTGTTTATCGACCCTGAAAGCTTGTTTTGCCACAACTGCGCCATTCATATCAACTAATGTTGCGGTATATGCACCTGGCACATTACTGAAATTGATTACCACATTGGAACCATTCTGATAAGCCTGGAACTTATTATTAGCAGAAGTGGTTTTCACAACCCTGGTTTCATAATAATGCCATTTGCCATCAACATCAATTTCTTTCAGACGATAGTAGTTTGTACCCAGTAAAGGAGCTGCGTCGGTAAGATTATAAGTTGTCTTGATGTTCTCTGCTCCCTTAGGTTGAAT
>JANMMA010000112.1:0-10917 GCA_031372815.1 Sphingobacteriales bacterium | reverse complement strand
CGTTCTGACCGCGTAACACGTCCCCAGGCACAGGACCTAAAATCGGGGTTAGGCAAGATCATTCATATTACAACAGAAGGTAAACCGGCTGCCCGCAACCCTTTTGCAGGGAAATCAAATATGAGACCTGAAGTTTATTCCTATGGCCATCGGAACGTGCAGGGTATCGCATTTCATCCGGTTACGGGTGATTTGTGGGAGACAGAATTCGGTCCGAGAGGAGGAGATGAAGTCAACAGAATTCAGGCGGGGAAAAATTATGGTTGGCCAGTTATTACCTATGGCACTGAGTACGGCGGAGGAAAAATAGGTGATGGAATTCAGCAAAAGCCAGGTCTTGAGCAGCCCGTATACTATTGGGATCCGGTTATATCGCCCAGTGGAATTACATTTTACCACGGCAAAGAAATGCCGGAATGGAAAAACAGCCTGTTCATTGCATCACTAAGCGGTATGCACATTTGCCGACTGGTGATAGAAAACAATAAAGTTACAGGCGAGGAAAGACTGCTATCTGGTGAAAATCAACGCTTCAGGGATATCACCGCCGGAACTGACGGAGCCTTGTATACAATCACTGACCAGGGGAAACTTTATCGTATTGGAAAGAAGTAACCGAAATAATGGTAAATTCATTAACTGCCAACCTTTCTAGTTAGCATTCACCCCAGGTTTAGCAATTGGTAATTGGTGGCCTGTTAAATGCCGAAGAACCATTATGGAGAAACCGAAGCAAAATAAGCTTACATCACTGACTACAAATTTTAAGAAAACTGTGGTAGGTATTGATGCAGTAAAGGTATCCCCTCCACCAAAACCGTTCCCTGTAGTTTGCTTCGGAGCCTCGGCCGGGGGACTCGAAGCATTTTCAAATGTGTTAGCATTTTTGCGGCCAGATCTTGGAATGGCTTACGTGTTGATCATGCACCTTTCACCATCCCATAAAAGTTCTTTGGTGGAGATACTGCAGCCAAAAACCAAAATGAAAATCCAAACTGCAAAAAATGGTGTGGAGGTAAAAAAGAACGTTGTCTACGTGATACCCCCCAATTCATATATGAGTATTATTGATGGGCATCTCAAGGTTGGACCAAGGGCGTTGGGTAAAATTGGAAACTATGCGATTGATTACTTTCTTAGTGCACTAGCTTCAATTTATAAGAACAACAGCGTAGGAATAATACTTTCAGGGACTGCTTCAGATGGTACCATCGGCCTCAAGGCCATCAAAGCTAACGGCGGAATTACCATTGTGCAAGACGACTCAGCCAAGTTTTCCGGAATGCCCAGAAGTGCTTATGATTCAGGTTATGCAGATTTCATACTATCGCCAAGAAAAATTGCCGAAGAACTTGAACATTTGGCACAGACCCCATATACCATAGTGTCTGAAATTAAAATAGAATCAAAACTGGCAAGGGGATTAAAAAATGAAAACCAGTTATTAAAAAATATATTGTTGATTGTCAAAGAAAAAACGGGACTGGATTTCTTTCAGAATTACAAGCTGGCCAGTATTTACCGCCGTATCTTAAGGAGGAGCGTTTTGAACAAATGCAAGAACCTTGATAATTATTATGCAATACTGGAAAAAAGTGACAAAGAGGTACACGACCTTTACAATGATTTTTTGATAAATGTCACCAGTTTTTTCCGCGACCCCGATTTCTATAAATTACTAGAAACCGATATTTTTCCTACCATACTAAAACAAAGGCAAGCGACTGACCCAATACGGATATGGATAGCAGGATGTTCAACTGGTGAAGAAGCATATTCTGTGGCAATTATATTAATGCAATTTTTGGAACAGAAAGCCCTGAACATTCCATTTCAAATTTTCGCGTCGGACCTGGATGCCCAAGCCATCGAAAAAGCCCGTCTGGGCATCTATTCTCTGAGCACGCTTCAGGATGTTCCAGAAAAATATCTTGATCGGTATTTCCGAAAAATTGATGGGCATTACCAAATAGAACGAAATGTAAGAGAAGCGTGTGTATTTTCGCAACAGAACCTGCTGAAAGATCCTCCATTTTCGCGGCTCGATCTTATCAGTTGCCAGAACGTGATGATTTATCTGGAGAATGACCCCCAACAAAGGATACTTCAAAAATTTCACTACGCGTTGAAATCCTCCGGGTTCCTGTTTCTTGGAAAGTCTGAAAATATTGGAGCAGCTATTGATCTTTTCGAGCCCCTGGATAAAAAAATTCGGGTGTTCAGGCGTAGGTCTGCAAATACCCCACCGATTGAATTTGATGTTCCTAAAATTCAAACCTACACCGTCAAAACCGTTCAACGGGTGGATATAGTCCCTGTCTCCGATGTTGAAAAAGAGCTAGGCAGAGTGTTGCTGACGAGATATGTATTGCCCAGTGTTGTTGTAAATCAGAATCTGAATATTACACAATTCTTTGGCGCTACTGCACCCTATCTCGACCCTTCCATGGGAAAAGCAAGCCTCAACGTATTGAAAATGATACGGGAAGATCTCATGGTAGATTTAAGGACATTACTATCTGAGGTCAAAAAAACGGAGAAAATTGTTTTTAAAGATGGAATAAGAATCAGTAACAACAATATCACGGAGGAAATTGCTATCGAGGTATTCCCGAAACGCATTAACGGAGAGTTTTACTACCTGGTTGTATTTAAAGAGAGTCGCATTTATGGTGTCAAAATAAACAGGGCGGGAAAAAAATTAAAGAATTCGCTAGATCAGAAAGACGATCTCATCGTAAGCCTTGAAGAAGACTTGAGGCAGTCACGGGAAATAATTCGAACTACAAATGAGGAATATGAAAGCACTTTGGAAGAACTTCAATCTTACAACGAAGAAACCCTTTCCACCAATGAAGAATTACAGAGCGTAAATGAGGAACTTGAAACTTCAAAAGAAGAACTTCAATCTGCCAATGAAGAACTCACCACGATTAATGATGAATTGCAAAAACGAAATATTGACTTAAAGGAATCTAAAAATTATTCTAACGCCATAGTTGACACAGTAAACAGCCCATTTCTTGTATTGAATTCCAATTTGCAGATAAGGAGTGTAAATCGGTCATTCTATAAAACATTTAAGCTTACCCGCGAGCAAACGGAAGGAAGCTTTATTTATGATCTTTCCGACAAATCATGGGACATTCCTGTACTTCGTGAAAGCCTGAATGACCTGATAGGTTCGAAAAAAGTATTTCTGGAATTTTCACTTACTCACTATTTTCCGGAAGTAGGGGAACTCGTATTTATCGTAAACGCTTACATGTTAAGCAAGGAAGAGTCGAAGGAAACCTTGATTCTCCTTGCTTTTATCAACATCAGCGACGTGCTAAAAGCAAATGAAGAGCTGAAACTATTAAATGAACACATGGCACAATTTGCTTATATAGCGAGTCACGATTTGCAGGAACCATTAAGAAAAATTGAGACGTTTGCCAGCTACATTTGGGAACACGATGAATTCGATGAGTACACAAAAAAATACCTCGAAAAAATAAGAGCTACTACGCTCAGAATGTCAACCCTGTTGAAAGATCTATTGGGCTATTCAATGCTGCTTACCAATAAGGAAAAGAAATTTGTCAAAGTTGATCTTAACAAAACGATACAGAACGTATGTAAAGACCTGGAACTTATCATAGACGAAAAGAAAGCTTTGGTGAATATTCAATCGCTTCCTGAAATTATCGGGGATCCACTTCAAATAAATCAACTTTTTTACAACCTTCTAATCAATGCTTTAAAGTTTAGCAATAACCAGCCTGTTATCAATATTTCAATAAAAAACATATCCTCAGCAGATCGAATTAAGCATGTATTAAAAAGAGACAAAAAATATATCTGCGTTATGGTAAAAGATAACGGTATAGGTTTCGATCAAAAATATGTAGAAAAAATATTTTCAATATTCCAAAGATTAAACGATAAGCCAGATGTGAAAGGTTCAGGTATGGGTCTGGCTATTTGCAAAAAGATAGTAGAAGATCATGGTGGTGCAATATCCGCCACCAGCAAGGAAGATGAAGGCGCTACATTTTTAATTTTTCTGCCGATTCCCTAGATTGTAAAAGTATTGTTCTAATCGATTGTATAAGTTCGGAAAAGCTACTGGTTTTCTTTAAGTAACTGACATTTTGAGATACCAAATTATCCTTTCGTCTAGTATCAAATGCGGTGCTATACATAACAATCTGCATTTGGTCGTAATCTTGTATTTGGTACATCTGCTGTACACATTCATAGCCGTTCATTTTGGACATATTGATGTCGACAAAAAGATAATTTGGGTGTACTACAGTGTGTGTTAAGTATTCAATCAATTTGATGCCACTTTCAAATACCAGGCAATCAATTTTTGGATCAATAGCATTTATAGCCGCCTGAAACATTTCGCGGTCATCAGAATCATCATCTACGTTCAGAATAAGCATTGCTATTGAAAGTGTTTACTAGTAAGATAAATAAATAAAGACAATTTTTAGGGTTAAGTTCAACAACGAATATAAACCTATTTGGTAAAGCATTAATCCTGCCATAAAAAGCCTCAAATACCCCCCTGAAAGTTAAGTTGAGCTTAAGATTAGTTAACTTGTTGATTGTTAATTGTATACAGCAAAGAATAATCCTTACTCACCCGAGGGAACATTGATAGACACACCGGTTTTTACGGGGCTAACAAAATTAGGCGTACCGTCGCTATTCCACTTAAATGGCTGAATACGTACATTTCTACTCACGCCACATCCACTGCCAGAACTACTGTTTGCATGATAAATCAGCCAGTCTTCTGTGCCGTCCGGTGATTTGAAAAATGCGTTGTGTCCGGGACCATAGGCATTGTTTCCGGGGTTTTTCGTAAAAACCGGCAACTGGTTTTTAATCCAGTCCGTTGGAATTAATGGATTTCCGCCATCTTTTAGTGAAAGCATCCCAAGGGAATAATCATCCGTCCAGCAACCGCTTGCAGAATAAATCATAAAAACTCTTCCGCTGCTGCTTTTCAAAATTTGAGGTGCTTCATTTACAGGGCCGCCATTTAATTCCCAGGAAAGTTCTGGTCTTGTAAGCACGACAGATGAGCTTTGCAATGTCCATGGGTTGGTCATTTTAGCAATGTAAATATTTTGATTTTGCAAAGCAGTATTTGGCCGGCCACTCCATAAAAAATATAAACTGCCATTGTACTCTAAAACGGTACCGTCTATGGCCCAAAAATCAGCATCAGCAGAAAAAAGCCTGCCTTTATCTATCCACGTAGCGGCGAAAGGGTCTGCGTTACTGTTTTCCATTACCCATGTACGCTGAGTACTGTCTGGACCTGCACCTGCAGTGTAATACAAATACCATTTGCCATCTAAAAAATGGAGTTCAGGCGCCCACACATTTTCTGCATTTGCAGAACCTGCAGGAGCTTTGAAAATTTGTGTAGCTGCGGAGGTACCAAGCGCCGTTACTTCTTTTGATTTCCACAACATGATCCTATTGCCGGAAGTTTGGGTGTAGTAATAAGAAACATCTTTCTTTATTATCCACGGATCGGAACCATTTAATATGGGGTTTGTAAAAGTTTTTAATCCAGGCGGATTGGGTATTACAGAACTGCCGCTTTTCTTATCACAAAATGGTAAGAAAACAGTGCTGCTGACTACTATTATAAAAACTGTATATAACCTGGTTGAAAATCTCATCCGCTTACTTTATTGACGCTAATCCTAAAAAAGAAAGTATGAACAATGATTGTAGTAGTTTCTGCCTAAATAAATACTTTACTTGTTAGCTGTAATTTTTTTAATAAAATCCACCTCCGTTTGCCTATATGGTGTACCATCTTTCCTGAAAATATCATGAAACCATAATTCTGGTTCTGCGGTATATTGTTTCTGCCAGCTATCCCACGGATATATTGTATTGGTTTTACCTGCCACTAAGCCCCAACTATAGGCCGCCACCTTATACTTTTTAAATATGGGTAAAGAGCCTTCAAAAAAGCTTCCGTTGCCACGGCTCATATATTCAGTATTCAATAAGGGTTTGCCATATCGCTGCAACTGAATAATCCTTTTTTCCAATTCCGCGGGCTCATTATAATTGTGAAAACTAATGACATCTGACTGCTCTATCTGAATTTTCTGCCACACTTGAAGTGAATCTCCGCTGCTCCAATCGCCTATCCAAATACCTGAACTAAGCGGCTGCGAAGGATTAACACTGCGGCCCCATATAAAAACCTTTTTTAATAAAGGAGCAACAATAAGCCCTTTATTTTTTGGTTCGTATTGCACATAACTTCCGGGATTGATGTTATCCGGTTCGTTCCACAGATCCCACAACAATACTCTATCGTCATCTGCAAATTTTTTTATGACCCCTTTTACATACGCCTCCAGTTGCGGGTACTGCGTACTATCATTCAGCACATTCAAACCGGGACTCTGTACCCAGCCACTGTTATGCACATACGGTTTAGGCTCACGCTGCTTGCCCAGCTTTGGGTAAGGATCCCAAACAGAATCGAACATCACAAACATGACCTTTATTTTGTGACGGCTCGCAATGCTCAGGAACACATCCATTCTTTTCAAGAAACCAACTGAATCTTGTTGATACAGCAAGTCGTGAAGAAATACCCTTACGGTGTTCATGCCAATAGACTCAGCCCAGCCTAGTTCTTTATTTATAGTGGCCGTGTCAAATGTCTCTGACTGCCACATTTCTAACTGATTGATGGCAGTAGAAGGCGCAAAGTTGCAGCCTACCAGCCAGGGCTGTTTACTGTACCATTTATTAGCCTGCTCTTTTGGCCACACAGTTCTGGTGACGCGTGCCGTGCTTGTGCAGGACGCAACCGTCAGTAATACCAATAACGCAGGGAATATTTTTTTTAAGTAATACATGAATAATAAATAGTTTTTTGAAAAATAGAATGCGCCATGCTCTTTTGTCCCTTACTATGCATTATTTACCTCCCGGAAATGCACATGCCAGGAATGATACTGCATCTGAAAACTGTGAACTACCAACCAGGGTTTTGTTTCAAATTCGGATTTATATCAATTTCTGCCTGCGGAATAGGCATGTATTTATTTCGTCCTATAACAAAATTATTAAACTCACTATCGCGGGCCTTAAGTTCTGCCAGTTTGCTGGCATCGTCAAAATAACCCCACCTTGCCAAATCATTCCAGCGAAGCGATTCACCTGTTAGTTCTGTGATGCGTTCATGCTCCAGTTGTTTTAAAAATTGTGCCTGTGTTAAACCCGGCAAGGCAACTGATAATTTTCGTAAGCCAGAACGTTCTCTTACTTTGTCAACAGAAGCATAAGCTTCAGCAGTGCGTCCGCTACCATTTAATGCTTCTGCATACATCAGCAATACGTCAGCAAACCTGATAACACGAAAGTTGATTGGACTGTTGAAAACTTCGAACTCATTAATGCGGAAATAGTCATCAAGGTATTTTCGATACCACACCCTGTTCTTTATATTACTATCATAATTCTTAGAAGTGAAGGTAGCACCATACACCAAAGTAAAGTCTGGTCCTCTTTCATCGGTAGAATCGTAGAGTGCTGTGACGGCAAGCCTTGGGTCACGTGCACCCGTTGCTGTATTCTCTTTTTTGAATTCCTGCACTACCCAGCGTTGCATATTGGCGTCATTAAAGCCATGACCAGGTGGTGCAAAAAAAGGCGGCCTGCTAGTACCCACATTAGAGGTAGGACCATCATCGCCACCATTTTCAGGGCGTTGTTTATGTTGAATTTCAAATACAGATTCTTTGTTGTTTTCCGTAGTATGTTTAAAGTTGTCAGCATAATTTGGTTGCAATCCATATTGTGACTGTCCTGGCCCGGTGATCAGCCACGCTAATGCTGTGGCCGCCGTTGTATATTTTTTCTGTTGCAACAAAGCACGACCAAGCATTGCATATGCTGCTCCTTTTGTAGCTCTACCAATCTCATCGCCGGTATATGACAGGGGTAAATCGTTTGATGCCTCAGTCAGATCTGTTTCAATTTGTGCCCACACCTGTTCCTGCGGAACCTGTGCAGGTTTATCTTCGGGTTTCGATGGCTCCAATATGAGCGGGATATTGCCCCAAATGGTTACCAGATTATAATAGTACAATGCCCTGATAAATTTTGCTTCTGCTATATATTGCTTTTTTAATGTACCATCCATCTCAATAGCAGGAACGTTTGCCAACACCTGGTTGGCCCTAAAGATACCACGCCAATGATGACCCCAGGTATCATAGTTTACTTCAAAACTATATTGCGTTATATTTAATGCTCCCACACTACGCAATTCATTCCAGGGGCTGGTAGAATATCCATCATCCGAGCGGATATCGAAATAAAACGGCGTCCACCGTGAACCGGGTGAACCGTTTCTGTAAAAATTACCATACACGGCGTTTATACCCTGCAGTGCATCGGCTCCTGTTTTCCAAAAGTTAGATTCATCAATTCTGTTTGGATTTGGTATGTCCAAATCCAGACTTTTTTTGCAGGCTGGTACAGCAAACAACAGCGAAGCCGCGACAAAATATTTTAATAAGTTATTCATTTCAAAAAATTAATTTGATTAAATAAGCATGTTACAATCCAAACCTTACACCTGCCGAAATAATGCGAAGTGCAGGATATTGTCCATTATCTAATCCTCTTTCAAAAATATTTACACCAACAATGTCTGGGTCAAGGCCCGTATAATTGGTAATGGTTAACAGATTTTGGCCGCTTATAAAAACCCGGAGATCATTAAAACCAATTCGTTTCAACGAAGCCTTATTGAAACTGTAGGCTAGCTCTATATTGCGCAAACGGAGGTAGCTACCACTTTCAAGCCAGCGTTCACTTTGTGGCAACACGTTGTATTGCAGGCCTTTGTCTGGCGCACCTATGGCTGCCCTTGGCCACTCACTGCTTTGGTTTTGCGCCGTCCATATCTGTGCATCTTCACGGTAGTTGGTGTTTTGGTCCATTCTGTCCACGTTATACCGTGGACGGTTATACAACTTATTACCAACAACAGCGTACCATTGCATGCTCATGGTAAAATTTTTGTAGGTAGCATTTAGCAATATACCAGCCTCCCAATCTGCCCAGGGTGTACCTGCATAATAGCGGTCTTTATCAAGGTCGATTTTGCCATCACCATCCACATCCACATACCTGATGTCACCTGGTTTGCTCCAGGGCTGTAGCACCTCTCCTGTTTTTCCTTTATGTGCGTCAATCTCTGCCTGGTTCTGAAAAATGCCGTCTGTTTTAAGCACATACCATTCACCAATAGAACGGCCTAATTGTGTACGGGCATCGCCTGACTGTGTGTACTTTGTAGTGGCATTTCCAAAAGCTGTGACTTTATTACGTATAGTGGTAAAGTTCAACGTAGCATCAAACTTAAAATTCTTTTTTGCTTTGGAACGATAAGTAACAGCAAACTCAAAACCGCGATTTTCGAGTGTAGCTGCATTCACCGGAGGGTTACCACCAGCGTTACCAGTAGTGGCACTGATGGGTAAATCAACCAATACATCTTTAGATTTTGCAATAAAATAATCTGCAGAAATGCTGATTGCATTGTTTAACAGCGAAGCATCAACACCAAAGTTGCTGGTGTTTTTACGTTCCCATTTGAGGTTATTATCGGCAAGTTGAGTAACAATGCCTCCAACCTGCTCCACCTGATTCGGCCCAAATACGGCACGCGGAAAAGGATTGATTTGTGCATAATATTGCCATGGTTGCAAAAACTCTGAGTTACCGAGTGAACCGTAGGAAATACGAAGTTTAAGGTCGTTGATTGTTGTTGATTTCCAGAAATCTTCTTTAGAAATACGCCATGCGAATGATGCTGACGGGAAGTTGCCCCATCGATAAGTTGGACTGAATAAAGAGCTGCCATCACGACGGAACGTAACACTGGTTAGGTACCTGTCTTTATAAGTATAATTTACACGGCCTAAAAAGCCTATGATATTCCATTTACGGGTGTAAGGATTTTCTACTGTTGGGCTTCCTGCAATCGTAGTGAACTGATTTGTCGGGTAATTGAAAGTTTGATTGGTGAATCCAGCTACTGCTGCAACATGATGGTCGCCGATAACTTTATTGTAATTGATCGTGTGCTCAAATAATTTCGATTCAAATTCCCCTGTTGTTTTAAATGTAGCCAGCTTGTTATTGTTTGGTGCAGGAGTACCTTGCCTTACAGTGCCTGGCCTTCTGAAACCTTCGCCTATATCTTTTGTCTTTTCCAATCCAAAGTTGAATCGGTACACCAGGCCCTCCATGATTTTAAAATCCAGATAAGCGTTGCCACGAATCTTAAAATTCTTTTGCTCAAATTGGTCTAATGATTGTAGTGCTGGAACATTAGCTGTAAGCGTGCTCAGGTATGCATTGTTCAATCCAATGCCCCAACCTTCGGCATTTTCCGGACTGATATAACGATCACCCTGAAGAGCCACTACTGGGGGCATAGTAATCATATCTACGAAAGGATTTACACCTACACCGGTTGAAGCCATGGGGTTGTCCTTTGTCCAGCTAAACAATACATTTTGCCCAATGGTAAACCGGCCCAATTTTGTATCCGTATTAATACGAAAAGCGGTACGGGAAAAATTATTATCAATAACAGGACCTTTATTGTTGAAATAGTTTCCACTTATAAAGTAGTTGACTTTTTTAATGGCTCCAGCAGCTGAAAGATTGTATTCGCCGATGCTGCCTGTACGTAAAAATTCATTCTGCCAATCGGTATTGATGGACGGGTCAAATTCGGTAGTGAGTGAAGTAGGTATGGCTCCTCCTGCGGCCTGATACAGGCTAGTGGCCAGGGTCCGGTATTCATTCACATCCATCATATCGTAACGGTTGTGAACAGATTGCACGCCGGCTTTT